>NZ_SOGZ01000012.1:0-37750 GCF_004403145.1 Cryobacterium sp. TMT1-62
TAGCCGCTGGGCGGGCGGCGCGGCCGGGCGGGCGGCGCGGGCGGGCGGTGCGGGCCGTCTCCTCGGGCCGCGTTCCGATCACTCGGCGGTCCGTCTCGTCCGCGAACCGCCCAGCGTCGCCGTTTCTGCCCAATGACGCCGCTCTACCGGCGACGCTGGGCAGCAACGGCGACTCTCAGCGCAGCAGCGGGTCTCCGGTGCCGAAACCGACACGTGCGGTCGAGTGTCACGAGGGAGTGGCCCCGCCGACGCCAACACGCACCCCGCAGGCCCCGCCCGCCGCTCCCATTTGCCGCAGACACCTGCCGCGCTAGGCTGCCAGCGGAAAAAAGGAGACACGATGAGCAACACGGAAAGCGGCGACGGGGCCGAGCGGTACAACACCAACCAGAACGGGTCCGAGCAGAGCATGGTTCCCGTCGAACGGACCCCCGCGGAGGCCACCGACCGCCTCTCGCGGAAATTCGCGCAGGAATCGAGGCTGCGCATCCTTCGGAGCACGGCCGCCGTCGCCCGGTCCGAAGTCGACGCGCTGGCTGCCGTGCACCTCGACCCCGACACCCTCGAGGACCTGCTCGACACGGCCAGCCCGCGGGCGGCCGCACGATTGCGCACATCCGAGCACGAGATCAGCGTGCGCGTCGCCGACGCCCGTGAGAAGGCGGAAGCCGCCGAGGCCGCATACGAGCAGGCCGTGCTCGACGACTTCGACGAGGCCGAGCGCTAACCACACCGAACACGTCACACGAAGACGGATGCCGCGCACCGGCATCCGTCTTCTGCTGCCGCCTCTCCTGCGCGACAAAGCGCCCTCTGCCGCCGCGCCCCTCCGACGGCGTGTCCCTAGTCCGGCGCATCCCTCCTACGCCGTGTCGTGGTCCCGCTCCGCCTGCGCGATTCGGCCCACCGTTTTGAGGAAGCTGTCCGGGTTGAGCGAGATGGAGTCGATGCCCTCCTCCACCAGAAAGGCCGCGAAGTCGGGGTAGTTGCTCGGCGCCTGCCCGCAAATGCCGATCTTGATCCCGGCGGCGTGGGCCTTCTGAATGGCCTCGCGGATCATCTGCTTCACGGCGTCATCGCGTTCGTCGAAGAGGGCGGCGAGGTCCTCGGCGTCGCGGTCGACGCCCAGCACCAGCTGGGTAAGGTCGTTGGAGCCGATCGAGAAGCCGTCGAACCGGGTGGCGAAACGCTCCGCCAGGATCACATTGGCCGGAATCTCACACATCATGTAGATCTGTAGCCCGGACTCGCCGCGCACCAGCCCGTTCTCCGCCATCACCGCGAGCACACGGTCGGCCTCGGTCACGGTGCGGCAGAACGGCACCATCACGATCACGTTGTCGAAGCCGATCTTCTCCCGCACCTGCTTGATCGCCCGGCACTCGAGGGCGAAGCCCTCCCGGTAGCGCTCGTCATAGTAGCGGGAGGCGCCACGGAAGCCGAGCATCGGGTTCTCCTCCGAGTGCTCGAAGACCGACCCGCCGATCAGGTGCGCATATTCGTTGGTCTTGAAATCGCTCATCCGCACGATCACGGGGTCAGGATGATACGGCGCGGTCAGCTTCGCGATACCGAGTGCGAGCGTTTGCACGAAGTATTCCTTCGGGTCCATATATCCCCGGGTGAGCTCCTCGATCTGACGGATGGCGGCCCGGTCGGTGACCCGCTCCGGGTGAACGAGCGCCATCGGGTGGATCTTGATCAGGTTGTTGATGATGAATTCCATCCGGGCCAGCCCCACGCCGTCGGCAGGCAACCGCCACCACTCGAAGGCGGCGGCCGGGCTGGCGATATTGACCATGACCTTGGTGCGGGTTTTCGGCACGGTGCCAAGGTCGATCTCCTCGGTTTCGAAAGCCAGCTTGCCCTCGAAAACGTAGCCCTCGTCGCCTTCGGCGCAGGAGATCGTGATCATCTGGCCATCCGTGAGCGTGTCGGTTGCGATCCCGGTGCCGACGACGGCCGGCACGCCCAGCTCGCGGCTGACGATCGCGGCGTGGCTGGTGGGACCGCCGTGGTCGGTGACGATGCCGGCCGCGCGGGTCATGATCGGCACCCAGTCCGGATCGGTCATCTCGGTGACCAGGATGGCGCCGTCGACGAACTTCTCGATGTCGGCGGGGTCCTTGATCACGCAGGCCACGCCGCTCGCGATGCTGTCGCCGATCGCGACCCCGGTCACCAGCAGCGGCCCCGTCTCGGTCCGGGTGCTCACCGTGAACCGGGTGCCGCTCGCCTGCGAGTGCACGGTCTCCGGGCGCGCCTGCACCAAGAACAGTTCGCGGGTCAGGCCGTCTTTGGCCCATTCCATGTCCATCGGCCGGCCGTAGTGGTTCTCCACGATCACGGCCCAACGGCCCAGTTTCACGATCTCCGCGTCGGTCAGCACGAACGCCTGTCGCTCCCGATCGGGGGTGTCGATGGTGCGGGTGCGGGCGCTGCCGCCCTTGGCGTAGACCATCTTGCGGGCCTTCTCGCCGAGAGTTTTCTCAATGATGGGCGTGCAGTCGGGCTGGTCGAGCAGTGCCTTGAACACCAGGTATTTGTCGGGATTGACCGTGCCCTGCACCACCGTTTCGCCGAGCCCCCAGGCGGCGCTGATCACGGCCACGCCCGGAAAGCCGGTGTCGGTGTCGATGGAGAACATCACCCCGGAGCCGCCGACGTCGGCTCGGATCATCTGTTGCACGCCGATCGAGAGCGCCACCTCGAGGTGGTCGAATTTCTTGACCTCGCGGTAACTGATCGCCCGGTCGGTGAAGAGCGAGGCGTAGCAGCGGCGGCAGGCGTCGAGCAGATCGCGCTCGCCCGTCACGTTGAGGAACGTCTCCTGCTGACCGGCGAAGCTGGCGTCGGGCAGGTCTTCGGCGGTGGCGCTGCTGCGCACGGCCACGGGCAGGTTCGGATGCCCGGCCTTCTCCGACAGTTCCCGATACGAGGCACGGATGCCGTCGGCAATGTCCGCGGGAAACTCACCCCCCAGGAAAAGTTCGCGCAGGGCCTCGCCCGTGACGCGCAGCGAGGCGCGGCCGTCGTGGAACAGGTCGAGCTGGCGCCGCAGTGCCGGCTCGATCCCGTTCGCCGCGATGAACGCGCGATAGGCGTTCGCGGTCGTCGCGAATCCGTCGGGCACCTTCACGCCATCGTCGCTGAGGGCACGGACCATCTCGCCCAGCGACGCGTTCTTGCCGCCGACCTGCGAAATGTCACCCAGTCCGATCTCGTTGAACCACACCACACTGCTCTCGAGCATTGTTCTTCCACCCCTCTGTGAGTTCTGCGACCCGGTGATCTACGGCCCTGCGGCTCTACGGCCCTACGGCCGCGTGGCCGCGTGGCCGCGTGGCCGCGTGGCCGCGTGGCCGCGTGGCCGCGTGGCCGCGTGGCCGCGTGTCACGCGGATTGCGCCACGTGATGGCAACCTACTCCCCCCGAAAGTGTCTCCGGCTCGTTGAACCGCGCCCCGAACGAATTCGACGGAGATTTTGCCAAAATCCATCCCAAACACACCGGAAAGCCGAATTTTCGCCAGAATCTCCGTCGAATTGGTTCGACGTCGAGCATCCGTGCTTGCCAGGCTGGGCAGGCCTGCGGGCTCGCGGGAACGACAGTTCCGGTCGAGTTCGGCCCGCAGACCTGTCGCACTCGACCGAAGGTGTCGAGCTCGGCAGCGGATGGCCAGAGCCGCACCGCACCACCGCCGCACCACACCACTGCCGCACCGCACCACTGCCACACCGCCGCCGGCACCACCGCCGCACCACACCACTGCCGCACCGCACCACACCACCGCCGCACCGCACCGCCGCCGGCACCACCGCCGCACCGCCGCACCACCGCGGGCACTGTCAGTGGCTCCTGAGACTCTGAAGTACTCCCCACGAGGGAGCCTCAACCAGGAGGTACAGATGACTGATCCCAACTACACCGCTCTGCTTCTCGTGATCGACCGGAGCGGCTCGATGTCCGGCATCCGTGACGACATGGTCGGCGGCCTGACCGCGATGCTCGCCGCACAGGCCGCCGAGCCGGGCCTGCTCACCGTGGATATCGTGACCTTCGACGACGAAATCGAGCACACCCACACCCTCGCCGACCCGAGCGATATCACCGTCGAGCTCGACCCGCGCGGCATGACGGCGCTGCACGATGCGATCGGCATCGCCGTCACGGAGTTCGGCGAGATGCTGCGGGTGCTGCCCGAGCACGCGCGTCCCGGCACCGTGCAGGTCGTGGTCGTGACCGACGGCGGCGAGAACTCGAGCAGCGAATACTCCGCGGATGCCGTGCGCGCGCTGATCAACCGGCAGACCGAATCGTACAGCTGGGACTTCGTGTTCCTCGGCGCCAACCAGGACGCCGTGCTCACCGGGGCCGCACTCGGCTTCGACTCCGCCAGCTCCATGACCTTCGCTGCCGCGTCGGGTGAGGTCGCCGCGATGAGCGCGAACCTCGGTCGCTACGTGACGGATGTGCGCAAGAAGGAGAAGCGCGGCTTCACCTTTGAGGAGCGCATCGAAGCCGGAGGTGATGGCGTGTAGGCAACGACTGGGTGAAGTTCAGAAGGCCGGAACCCCTGTTGGCGGAGTGCGTGAAAACTGCCCCTAGTCTCGGATTCAGACAGATTCGATTCGTTGGAAGCGGTCCCGTGGGGCGTGCGATGGTGTGCGTGGAGGACGCCCGCTTGCCGTGGGACCGGGGGCTCTATTCGGGGTGAAGTCGGCCCTGATAGGCCCTGCCGGCGCGAAGAAACCCGACGTGTAGCGTCGGGGACCGCTCCCACAGTGGCCCTGTCCCAGACCCGCATCGTGCGGGACTGGCGACAGGTAGTACCACCATGTTCCACTTCTACGAATCATCCGTCGGCACTTCCCTAGCCCGCGCATCCACGGCCTGGAAGCGGGTTCTGGCACTGCTTGTCGTCGTCGCCGTGGTCGGCGTCGGCGGCACCGGACTGGGCGGAGCGGCCGTCGCCGGCTCACTCCCCCAGAGTCCGGTCGAGCTCGGCACGGCGGACTCCTTCGCGATCCTGTCGAAGACCGGCGTGACGAACGTCTACGCATCCGCAGTCAACGGCAACGTCGGGGCCAGCCCGATCACCGGCGACGCGGTGCTGCTGACCTGCCCTGAGGTCATGACTGGCACCATTTCACTGTCGACGCCGCCGGTCCGCCGTGCGCGGTGACGGACCCGAGCTTCCTGAGGACATCCGTCGGTGACATGGAAATCGCCTATTCAGACGCGGCGGGGCGCACGAACCCTGACTTCATCGACCTTGGTGCCGGCGAAATCGACGGTCTCACGCTCAAGCCCGACCTCCACAAGTGGAACACCGACGTGACCATCTCCAGTGATGTGCGCCTCACCGGCGGCCCGGACGACGTCTTCGTGTTCCAGATCGCCGGCAACATCGACCTGGCCTCGGCCAAGAACGTGACCCTGGTCGGCGGAGTGCAGGCCAAGAACGTGTACTGGCAGACCGCCGGTGCAGTTTCGCTCGGCACCACCGCGCACTTCGAGGGCACGATCCTGAGCAAGACCATGATCGCGATGAAGACCGGCGCGTCGATCACCGGCCGGTTGCTGGCCCAGACCGCCGTCACGTTGCAGAGCAACTCTGTGACGAAGCCGGCCCTGTAACCACCGGTCGGCCGTATTCGGGAACCGGTTCGGCGGCATCCGTCGTCGCCCGATTCTCGGGCACCAGTCCACAGCCGCCCGCGCGAGTGTGGCCAACTCAGGAGAAACCGCCACCGCGGCCGAAACTTTCCCGCGTTTCCGGGGCTGCCGGGCAGCATCCGCCCGCATCTCCTGAGTTAGCCACGAACGCACCGGCTCCGCTCACGACGGATGCCGATGGGCGGCTCACGGGCGGCGTCGGAACCCCGCGCGGGGTTTACTCCGCTGCGCTGGAGGCGCGCCACGGGCGCAGCGGCGCAGCACCCGCGCAGCAGCGCAGCAGCGCAGGTTGAACAGTCCGAGCACGAGCCTGGGCGCGGTGACCCGCCGGGTCAACGGCGGGGCCGCCACAACCTTCTCCAGCCTCGGCGATCGGAGCGGCGAAAAGGCCCGGTTGACCGGAAGAGGCCCGGTTGACCGGGAGGGGCCCGGCGTGCACGGAGGTGCTCGGCGGCGGGTTCTGTTACCGGTCCTTGATTCTGCATATGTGCGGTTCAGTGCCTGCGTCGGTGCAGTCCTTGAGAGTGGTGTTCCCGGGTGAGTCAGTCGTTCTCGGTTCGGCGAGCCGGGCTTCTCAGCGCGGGCCGTGCCAGGGTGTGAAACAAGCATGCGATCGGGAACCGAACCCGAATCGATTCCCGATCGCACTGCCAGATCAGGACGAGATCCCTAATCTCGCCCGGCTTCCACCGTTGCAGTCGTGCGCCTACCCAAGGGGACGACAAAACGGAGGTGTGTCCACCGCGCCACGAGACGACAGAGACGAGGCTGAACGGCCGCATCTGGTGTCGGCCTCGAGGGAGGTGAGGTTCATCTGGGGCGGTTCCTTTTCATTCGGTAGGCCGGCTGACCCGAGGGTTCCGTGCCTTTGCGACCCCGCCTCACGACGGGTGTGCCCTTGCGATTGACGTGAAGGTGACCGTCACTCCAGCGACCAGTCGGTCACCTGAAAGAAACCTATCAGCCAGGTTCGGCGCGCAACCGGCGAGGCTAAAACTTTCGCCGCTCGAGGGCCCCCCAAATCGAGGGGTGCGTCCGGCACAGACTCGGGGTGACGGATGCCGAAGCGCGCTTTCCCGGCGCCGAACTCCTAGCAACGGGCGAAGGCCCGGGCTAACGTTGCAGTCGTGGGCGGAGCCGCTCACACTGCTCTGTTGTAGTGCTAAGAGGGGGGTCTCCATGACGGTCACCACAGGCGGTACCTACGTCGCCGCGGCAAAAACAATCGCCACAACCGCACATCTGGGCCAGGTCGACAAGCTCGGCACCGCCTACATCGACCATCCCCGTCGCGTTTCCGAGCGCCTCAACGATCCCCTCGAGCAGGCCACCGCCTGGCTGCACGATGTGCTCGAAGACTCGAACATCACCCGCCACGACCTGCTCAAAGCGGGCATCCCGGGCGGTGTGGTCGAGGCCGTCACGGTGCTCACCAGAACGGATGCCGTCAGCGACGCCGACTACTACGCCGGCATTCGCGCCAACCCGATCGCTCTCGCCGTGAAGCGCGCCGACATCGCCGACAACCTGGAGCCCTGGCGGGTGGAACAGTTGGACGCGAGCGCGCAGAAGAGGCTCGCGGTGAAATACGGGTCGGCGCTGGCGGCGCTGGGTTAGGCCGGCTCGGGGCTCCCTGCTGCGGTCGAACCACGCTGCGGTCGACTCACGCTGCGGGTTGACCCCTGCTGCGGGTTGACCCGCGTCGGCCTCCGTGCCGTCATCCAACACCGTTTCCAGAGTGCCGGTGACGCAGTGACCCCAGTGCACCAGCGGGTGGGAATCCGTCCGGACGATGGGCTTGATGCAGTCCGTCCAGGTCGAGGCCTAGGCTTCCATGTCGTCGTGGGTGACGATGCGGCCCAGCTCGATGCCGCCATCCGGGAGCTGCCAGAAGTGCATTCGGCGCGCGGCGGGGGTGTTCTGCTCGATCGAGACGCGCATGCAGCGGGCGCCGTCCCAGCGCAGCAGGTGCGGGTCGGCCGGCCCTGCGCCCTGGCGCAGCGCGTGCAGGTGCCGCCCCTTGAGGGTCTTCACCCGGCCGGTGAGCACGTCGACGGATGCCTTGAACGCCTTGGCCAGCTGGCCGTCGTCGAGCCCGGCGAGAGATTCGGTGAACCGCTCCCCCAGCACGTAACTGTGCGGCAGCTTCCATTCCTCGCGGTCCGATTCCGGAACCCGGTCGACCCAGGCGAGGAGGATCTCATGCCGCACCCAGCCGGAGGGTTCCTCCCAGGCGGCTCGCCGCGACTCGTATTCGCTGACCGCGGAGTGGGTGGGGACGGTGCGGCGGGATTCGCGCAGCATCCGTCGTTGGGCCCGCTGGTCGTCGCGCAGCTCCGCGACCGTGTGGCGCAGGGTGGCGAGTTCGACGAGGGCATCGCGCAGTTGCAACTGTGCGGAGCGGGCCTGCTCGCGCAGTTTGGCGAGGTCGGAATCGGTGGCGCCGGCCTCGGAAAGCTGGTTCTCGAGACGCACGATGCGGGACTTCGCCTCGGCGAGGGACAGCTGGGTCGATTGCAGCGCGGAGTGTGGCGCGGGAATGGGCGTGGGCGTGACCCGGAACGGGGTGGCCCCCGTTGTAACCGGACGCAGGGCGTGCACGCGGCCCGGCCCCGGCGATGGGCGCGGGTGAAGGCGGTCCGATGTCGGGCCTGCTGTGATCAGGACCGTGACCCCGGAGACGCCGGCCGCATCGAAGACCCCGGCAGCACCGGAAACGCCGGAACCACCGGAAATGCCGATACGGGCGACCCCCGCGGCGCGGCGGGCCGATGCGGAGGCACCCACGAGCGCGGACTGGCTGTCGAGTTCGACCACTGCGGCGGCGCCTGCGTCTTCCTCGACCTGAGGCAGCAGCGGACGATTTTCCTGCAGCCAGGGAGGTCCATTCCGCACGGCACACAGCGACGGCAGAACGGTTTCGTCGTCGTCGACGTCGCTCAGGCACAGGTGCAGGGCACCGCTCGGCAGGTGGATGACCCGGGCCGCCACGACGTCACCCTCGGAGAGCAGGGCATCGACCTTGTCAAGCGAGTTGGCCGAGATATCGGCCCGGGTGATCGTGAGCGCCAGGTGCGGGTGCAGGGCCAGAACCGCCCGCTGCGCACTGACTTTCTGCACCAGAGCGAGCGTGATGCTGCCGTGCGGGTAGCGCTTCGCGATCGTGGCCACGGAGGGCGGCTTGATCTCGACATTGAGACGATGGGTGGGTGCGTCGAGCGCGCCCTGGATGCGCTGACCGGTCTGCAAAGTCCAGTCGAGGGGTACCGGCGGGTAGGTCAGCTCCTGCCAGACGGTGGCCATGCCGCCGCCGTCGAGTTCGACCAGGGCCCGGGAACCGCCCAGCATGAACCCCTTGACGGTGCCGTCCACGGTGATAACGGATGCCGGGGCGAGCGCGAAGAGGCCGGCCTGATGCGCGTGGGCGAGGGCATCCGTCACCAGCTGATCGGTGGCGTGTTGCGGGTCGCCGTGCGTGAACCGAAGCCGGGAACGGGCCAGGTCGGCGAACGCGTCGCCGACGGGGAAGGAACGGCCGGCGCTGCCGTAGACCTGGAACTGGGCCGGGAGCAGATCTCCGAGCTGGCGGGTGAGCTCGCCCGTCTCGATCAGGAAGACGCGCGCGACGTCGCCGATCTGGCCGGCGAGTTGGTCGATTCCGATTTCGGGCAGGCTCGTGCCGAACGGCGACGACACCACAACCCAAGGACGATCTCGGCCCGCATCGTGCAGACCGTTAGCGAGTTGTTGCACCGCGACGCTGGTCTCCACGCGAATGTACACCACTGACTCCCCTTCCAGCCTTCGTGAGAGGCTGTGTGACGAGGGTACGCCTGTCGCCTGTGAGAATGACCCCGAGCGTTAAGGTTCAGGGTGTAGGGAGCCCGATATCGTGTGTTTTCCGATGGTCTCACGGGGTCTGTCGCGGGGGTTGTCGCGGGGGTTGTCGCGGGGGTTCACGGGGACGCGAGTATCCCCACGATCAAGGTCATCGCCGAGTTCAGCACGATGAAGGCGGCCACCGCTGCCACCGCCAGCTCGAGCGGCAACAGCACCATGCGCTGCAGAGCGGCGGCGCGCACCTCGGAGTCGAGCCGAGAGAAGCTTTCGATCAGGCCCTCGCCGGAACCCAGCGGCACATCGATCCACATGTCGGGGTCGTCGAGCAGTTCAATGACGCGCAGACGATCCGCCGGGCCCAGCACGATCGGCAGGGACGTCAGCCACGGAACGAGCTCGGCGGCATCGAGAACCGTCACCGGCACCGGCGCTGACCGCACGTCGATGCTGCGCGCACCGACGAGGACGACCAGGGGAATCACGGGAATCGGGAGCGGACGGCGGTCTTCCAGCAGCGTCGTGACCCGTTCCGCCTCGAATTTCGCGTGACGCAGGTAGGGCACCGGCCGGCTGTCCACCAGAACGCTGCGTTCCTCCACGAGCACGCGCTGGCGGCGGTGCTGTTTGGTATTGATGGTGATGACGCCGCCGGGGCCCACCAGCACGTGGTCGATGTCCCAGCCGTGTCCGCCGATCGGCAGCGCGTGGAAGACCGCCCACTCCGGCGACAACGTCGCCAACTTTTCGCCGACCACGATCTCGCCCTGGGCGCCCAGGTACCAGCCCTCACAGTTCACGCCGAGCGGGGAACGCCCCAGAAACCGGGCCCACAGGGTTCGTGGAGGAGTGCCGCTCTGCTCGCGCAGCAGCTTTTCGATCATGAATTGGGCCGCGAAGCGCTGGCGCATTCTGGTACTTTCCAACGTCATCTTTTCTGATCCCCCACCGTCGATTGTAACGGCTCACCCCAACGGGTGGCACTCCCTTTGGGGACGGGCCCGAACCGGCCACCTACGATGGTCGGATGGTAAACAACATGAAGGTCGTGCAAACCCAGCTCGGGCTGCTCGAAACCCACATCAACACGATCAAAGAGGATGCCGCGACACCCCGCGGGGTGGAGGAGTCTCTGGTGGCTATCTGCACCGCGCTCGACGCGCTGACGGACGAGGTCCGCCGCCGCCTGCCCGAGTAGGCCCCCGCTTCGGGAGCGTCGTTCCGGCTCAGGCCGTCGCGAGCGCGGCTTCGATGAGCCGGAACACGACGTAACCGGCCGCGATGGCGCCCGCCGCGGCGAACAGGACCCACAGCATCCGTCGGATGCCGGCCGATCGCACCCGCGTATCGAGCGCCGTGAACCGCTCGCGCACATCATCGGTGGTGGTGTCGGGCAGCACGTGCCACACGTGCGGGCTGTCGAGAAGGTCCGCCACTTCCTGCACCTCACCGGCCGACAGCACGGGGTGGAGCCTGACCAGCCATCGGCGCAGTTCGTCCGCGTCGAGCACTTTGACCTGCTCGGGCTTCTGCTCGATGGTGAGCAGCCGAGGGTCTACGAACACGATCACGGGCTGCACGGGCGCGACCAGCGGCATCCGTTCTCGCACCAGGCTCGTGACGCGCTCGGCCTCGGATGCGGCGTTGTGCAAATACGGCACGGACTCGCCGTCGACCCGCAGCGTGTCCCGAGCGACACGGATGTCATTGCTCGGGTGGTGCTTCGTGGTGATCGTGAAGATTCCGCCGGGTCCGATCACGAGGTGGTCGATCTCGGCGGTCGCGGAGCCGACGGGCACGGCGCGCAACGCCGTCCACTCGGGTGGCAGCGTCGCCAGGATGGAGCCCACCACAATCTCTCCTTTGGCCCCGAGATACCAGGACATGCTGTCAGCGCCGTGCGGGGATAGACCGAAGAACCCCGCGAACCGCGACCGTCGGGGCACGCTCCCCTGAACCCGCAGCAGCTGCTCGGTGACTGACAGCGCCGCGAGGCTCTCCTGCATCGTGGCACTGTCCACCGTCATCGCAATCCCCTTTGCTGACTCGAATCTAGCGACTGGGGACGGGGAGCACGCAGTCCCCGAAGGGGGGTGTCGACGGCGTGGCGACTGGCGCACCGGGTTCGCCCGCGATGCCGGTGCCGATGCGGGTACCGGTGCGGCCTACGACCAGACGTCGCGGTGGTCTGTGGCGAACTGCCGGAAGGTGGTTGCCGGATCGCCCGAGAGCCGCCGGATCACCCGGTTCGGGCACGCGGAAACCCCCAGGCGCACCACCCGGTAGATCATCTTCTGCACGGCGATGAAGTCGGCCTCTGCGCCCTGCTCGGCCAACCGGGCGAGGTAGTCGTCGACGCTCGGCCGCGCATAAACGATGCGCCGCCCGAGCACCTCCGAGAGGATGTCCGCCACCTGGTAGTAATCCAGCGACTGCTCGCCCGACAGCGTGTAGGCCCTGCCGAGGTGCCCCGGCTCGGTGAACACCCGCGCGGCGACGCGCCCGATGTCACGGGCGTCGACGAATGCGGTGCGCGCCCTGGCCGCCGGAAGATAGATCTCGCCGCGCTCCCGGATGCCGTCACGGTACACGGTCGACAAATTCTGCATGAAGAAGTTCGGTCTCAAAAACGTGAAGGGGGCCCGCCAACGCCGCAGGTGCTTCTCCACGGCGTGGTGGGGAGTGGCCGGGTTGAACTGAACACCCTGCAGGGAGAGAAAGACGATCTGGCGGATGCCGTGCGCCAGCGCCGTGTCGATCACCGGGATCAGGGTGTCCGCCACGTTCGCGATCGCGGGCGGGCGCAGCAGGAACAGCCGGTCGACTCCGGCGAAGGCGCCGGCCCACCCGGTCGGGTCGGAGAAATCGAAGGCACGGGGTGTGCCGGCCGGCGGGTCCAGGGCGAATTCGGAGCCGGCCGGGTTCCGTACCGCGGAGATGACGCTCTCGCCGGTGGACGCGAGCGCCGCGGCCACGGCCCGGCCGACGGTTCCGGAGGCACCGGTGACGAGGATGCTGCCCATCAGATGCCCGTGGAGTCATCGCGAGCCGGGGTGGGAGAGGAGCCGGACATAAGTCACACCTTTCGTCGAATGCATTTAGTTTAGCCACTAAGGCAAATTGACACGGTGGAGGGCGCGGCGGCAGGAACGGTGGCATCCAAGCCGCCCGGAGTCCCCCAGACTGGGGGTGTGAATGCAATCAGGGTGCCCGGAATCCGACAGTCAACCTGGATCGCGGCTGCGGTGGCCGCCACGGTCGCCGTGGGTGCCGGTGCCGCCGGAATCGCGGCCGCCACGGGTCTCGGCGACGACGAGACCACCCTGACCGACACCGAGCTGGCGCGTGCGAGTCGCGCGGCCCTGACCGAGGTCGGGCCAGCCACGGTGACGGATGCCCAGCGCGGCCCCGCCGAGTCTCACGCGCTTTCCGAGTCCTACACGGTCGACACCCGACTTCCGAACGGCGTCGAGGTCGCGGTTCAGCTCGATGAGACCTTCACCGTCGTGTGGGTGAGCGCACCCAGCTGGAGCGGCGACGCGGCATCCGTGGCCGAACCCCGCGTGCTGACCGCTGCGGAACTCGCAAGCGTCGACCGCACGACTGCCGGCCAGGCGGCCCTGGCCGAGGTCGGCAGTGGCACCGTGACGGACTTCCGCCGCAGCAGAGCGCTCGACCACGCCTTCGAGGTGGAGGTCACCCTCGACGACGGCACGCAGCGCGTCGTCGAGCTCACCGAGCGCAGCCAGGTCGTGAGCGCCAACCGCCCGACGCCGCGCTGAGCCGAGCTGAGCCGAGCTGCGCCGAGGTCGCCGGCCGGGCGGCGCTGAGCCGAGCTGCGCCGAGGTCGCCGGCCCGGGCGGCGCTGCGCCGCCCGGCCCGTACGAATCGTTAGCTCGCAGATGGTGACAAGGCGACCGGTGACGAAGTACCGTTGCCGAGTAGGTCTGAAATTGCGTACGCAGAACGAACAACAATGACGTCGGCCCCCCGCACCAGCGGCTCCACCTGAGTGAGGTTCCTCGGGTGGCGCCGCGCGTCTTGCCCGGGCGCGTGCTGTGTCGCGTCCGCTGGGCGTCACCGCTCGACGAGGATCCCGTCTTCGTCGCAGTAGATCGTGCGGCCGGGGGTGAACGTCACGCCGGCGAACCGGGCGACGGCATCCGCGACTCCAGCGCCGGCCTTCGAGCTCTTGCGCGGGTTGCTGCCGAGGGCCTTCACGCCCAGCGGCATCCCTCCGATGGCCACCCGGTCGCGGATCGCACCGTTGATCACCACGCCGGCCCAGCCGTTCTGCACCGCGAGGTCGGCGATCATGTCGCCCATCAGCGCCGTGTTCAGCGAGCCGCCGCCGTCGATGACGAGCACCTCGCCGGCGGCGGGCGTCGACAGCACCGACTTGAGCAGGGCGTTGTCCTCGAAGCAGGTCACGGTGCGAATCGGGCCGCTGAACCGGGCGAGGCCACCCAGGTTCAGGAACTGGAGCGAAACGGATTGCAGGTCTTCCCCGCGCTGGTCGTACAGGTCGGCGGTCAACAGCATTGGTGTCCTCCAGGGGTCCGGTGCGGTGCGGGCTTTCTCCCTCAGGCTAGCTGCTCGCTCAGGCTCGCTGCGCTGCGGGACATCCGTCAGCCGTCAGGTCTAAAATCTGATGTCAGTGACGGATGCCGTGACGCCGGCCAGCACATCGGTCAGCACCTCCACGCCGATGCCCGGTCCCGTGGGAACGCGCAGGTGCCCGTTCTCGAGCACGAACGGCGCGGTCAGGTCCTGTTCGTAGTATCGGCTGGAGGCCGAGGTGTCCCCCGGCAGCACGAAGTTCGGCAGCCCGGCCAGGGCCACATTCGCCGCCCGGCCGATGCCGGTTTCAAGCATTCCGCCGCACCAGACGGGCACACCGTGCGCGGCCGCTACATCGTGGATGCGACGGGCCTCCAGGTAGCCGCCCACCCGCGCCGGCTTGACGTTGATGATGCTGCAGGCACCGAGGGTGATGGCAGTGGCCGCATCCCGGGCCGATTCGATCGACTCGTCGAGGCAGATGGGCGTTCTGATCCGTTTCGCCAGGTTGGCGTGGCCGAGCAGGTCGTCCTCCTTCAGCGGCTGCTCCACCAGGAGCAGGTCGAAGGGGTCGAGCCGGGCGAGGTGACGGGCATCCGCGAGGGTATATGCGGTGTTCGCGTCGACCTGCAGCAGCAGCTCCTCGCCAAAGCGCTCGCGCACGGCACGCACCGGCTCGAGGTCCCAGCCGGGCTCGATCTTGAGCTTGATCCGAAGGTAGCCCTCCTCCAGGTAGCCGGCCACGGCCTCGAGCAGCTCGTCGATCGAGTCCATGATGCCCACCGACACACCGGCCGGCACCGTGTCGCGCACGGCGCCGAGGTAGCCGCCGAACGAGATGTCGGCCTCCTTCAGCTGCGCGTCGAGGATGGCCGTTTCCAGCGCGGCCTTGGACATCGCGTGCCCCTTCACCGGCTCCACGGCCCCGGCGACGCGTTCGGCGGTGAGCCGGTCGCCGAGCGCCTGCAGCCTCGGGATCAGGTGGTCGCGAATGACGAGGTCGCTGCCGTCGAGGAACTCCGAGCTGTAGAGCGGACTCGTATCGGCGGCGCACTCGGCCCAGCCCTCGGCATCCGCGGTGGTCACCCGCACGATCGTGACCGCCCGCTCGGTCGACGTGCCGAACGAGGTGCGGAAGGG
Organism: Cryobacterium sp. TMT1-62; assembly: GCF_004403145.1. Lineage (NCBI taxonomy): Bacteria > Bacillati > Actinomycetota > Actinomycetes > Micrococcales > Microbacteriaceae > Cryobacterium > Cryobacterium sp. TMT1-62. The sequence goes on from NZ_SOGZ01000012.1 coordinate 15,217, forward strand.
CCGCACGAGGGGAATGTGCACGCGCCGCAGTTCGATGTTCTCGATTTTCATGACAGTTCCTTCGGTGCGAGGGTGCCCCGCGGAGGCGGTCTCCCCGAGGCGAGTGCTTCGATGAGGGTACTGCCCGAGGCTGGTTTTTCGGTGCCGCAACCCGACCGCAACCGGGCGAAACCTGCCACGACCTGCACCGCCCACCTGCTCGGCCCGGGTGACGGATGCCTGGTCGGTGACTGCTCAGCGGCGGCCGTCGACCGCGTCGACGGTGAAGAGCGCGGCCTGCTCCGGGGCGAGCAGCGGCGCGGGCAGCCCGACGAGAGCGAGCACAGCCCCGGTCAGCGTCACTGAACCATCGGTACCAAAAGCACCGGCGGCACCGGACGAGCCTCGCTCCGCCAGCCAGGCCGGCGGGGCATCCTGGATCGTGCGCGGGGGCGCGCCGAGCGAAAGCGGTGCCACCCGGTAGAGCCGCTCGGGCGCGAGACCGGGGAACCGCATCCGCTCCGGCAGTGCCGCGCGCGGGGCGGCGAGCGCCACCTGGGCGAACAGGGCCGAGTTCTGGTCGGGCGAGACGACACCGTGCAGCTCGAGGGCCGGGTCGCTGGGGTCGGCCCGAACGACGACACCGGAGTGCAGCAGCGGCCGCAGCTGCTTGTAGCGGGCGATCCAGGTGGCGATCTGCACCCGCTCGGACTCGTTCGCGCGGGTCAGGTCCCACTCGATGCCGGCGCTGCCGAACAGGGCGGTCGCCAGCCGAAAACTGAGCTCGGAGGTGCGCCCGGTGGTGTGTGCGGTGGCCGCGCCGAGATGCCCGCCGAGGTACTCCGGCGGTAGGAGCACGCTCGAGTACCGCTGGATCTGCTGCCGCTCGAGCGGGTCGTTGGTGTCGCTGGTCCAGACCCGATCGACGCGCTCGAGAATTCCGAGATCGACCCGGGCTCCCCCCGACGCGCAGGACTCGATCTCGACGCCCGGGTGCTCGGCACGCACGGCATCGATAAGCCGGTACAGCGCCACCGTCTGCCGGTGGGCGGAGCCGGCCAGCAGGTCGCGATTGTGGTCCCACTTCAGGTAGGCGATGGGGTACTCGTTGAGCAGGGCGGTGAGGCGGGCGAACACCCAGCCGAAGGCATCCGGGTTGCCGAGGTCGAGCACGCGCTGGAACCGCCAGGTCAGCGCCGGCGACGAAACACCGACGGATGCCGAACCAATACCGGCCCCAGAACCACCGACACCAGCCGCGTCCACCCCGCCGAGCACCCACTCCGGGTGCGCGCGGGCGACGTCCGAGTCGGCGCTGACCATTTCGGGTTCGACCCAGAGACCGAAGTCCATGCCGGCCGCGTGCACATGCTCGATCAGCGGGTGCAATCCGCCGGGCCAGGTAACGGGGTCGACGAACCAGTCTCCGAGGGCCCGCCGGTCGTCCGAGCGGCCGGTGAACCAGCCGTCGTCGAGCACGAAGCGCTCCACCCCGACCACGGCCGCCGCGTCGGCCAGGCGGGCCAGGGTCGTCAGGTCATGGTCAAAGTACACGGCCTCCCAGGTGTTCAGCACGACCGGGCGGTGCCCGGTGATGGTCGACCAGGAACGGACCCACGGATGCAGCCGCGCCGAGAGCCCGTCCAGCCCGGCAGCCGAGTACACGGCCACCGTCCACGGGGTGGTGTGGCTCGCACCGGGGGCCACTCTCAGCTCGCCGGGAGCCAGCAGCTCGCCGCTGCCGAGCGCCGAGTAGCCCAGCGCGCTGTTCTCGGCCCAGACGTGTTTGTCGCCGCTCCAGGCCAAGTGGGTGGCCCATACCTCGCCGGTGCGGAAGCCGAACCCGGGCGTTCCGGCCGCCATCAGATAGGAGTCGTCGTGGCCGGGGCGGCCGTGACGGGACTCCCGGCTCCACACGCCGTGGCCGAGCGTACTGCGCTGCGGCCGACGCTCGTGGGTCCACAGCCCGGTGAAGTCAAGCAGTTCCCCGGCGCGGTCGGGCACCGGCAGGATGACGTCGAGCGAGCCAAGCTCGAAGGGTGCGGAGGCAGGGTCGTCACCGGTGTTGGTGAGGGTGTGGCGCAGTCGCAGCACACCCTCGACCGAGAGTTCGAGGTCGGTGCGCACGGTCACCCGGGCCGCGGCATCCGTCAGAAAGATCGTCAGGGCCTGTGTGCCGGGCAGCGTGCGGCCGGAGGCAGACGGCACGCCCGCCCGCACACCGCCCGACTGAACCTCGGTGAGGCGCAGATCGAGGGCCACGCCGCCGCGCCCACCGGGCCGGAACCCGCTCACGCCCGGACGCCCGCTCCAGCCTGCCGCGAGGGTGGGCAGTAGCGAGAGCCGCAGGGGCACGTCGATCGAACTCGGCGAGATGGCCGGCACGGATGCGTCGGCCAGCGTTTCCAGCAGTTCACCGTTCAGGTCACCCAGGTCGGCACCCCAGTGCACGATGACGGGCACGCCCGTGCCGCGGGCATCCAGCACAAGGCTGGTGCCCGCGGCACGGAGGTAGGGAATCGACACAGTGGAGCTGATGTTACTTGGTGACCGGGATCGACTGAGCCTCGAGAGCGTCGATCGTGCTCTGCTGGGCGCTCGTGAGAGCATCCGTCAGAGTTCCGCTACCGGTGACGGCACCCTTGAAGCCGTCGGAGGTGTCGTTGTAGACCTGTGTCATGGTCGGGCCCCAGATGAAGTCGGGCGAGACGTGATCGGATGCCTCGGCGAACACGTCGTAGATGGCCTGGCCGCCGTAGAACTCGACGCCTTCCTTGAGGGCCGGCAGTTCGAGGCCGCTCTTGGCGGCCGGGTACAGGTTGGCCGACTTGTTCAGCATCGTGAGCGCCTCGTCAGAGGTGTTCAGCCACAGCGCGAACTGGGCCGCCTCGTAGGGGTGCTCGGAGCCCTTGAAGACTGCGGTGGACGAGCCACCCCAGTTGCCGGCGGCGTTCTCGCCGGCAGCCCACTGCGGGGAGAGGGCGACGGACCAGTTGCCGGCGGTGTCCGGAGCGCCGCTGGCGATGGAGTTCGCACCCCAGGCTGCGGAGTTCCAGGTCCAGTTGGATCCGGTGTTGTAGGCGTTGTTCCACTCGTCGGTCCACGGCGGGTTGGTCGAGACGAGGTCGCGGTCGATCAGGTCCTGCCAGTAGTCGGCGACCTTGACCGACTCGGGGCTGGTCAGGTCGATGGTCCAGTTCTCGCCGTCGTTCTCGAACCAGCTTCCCCCGGCCTGCCAGACGAATCCGGCGAACTGGTTGATGTCACTCTGCGAGAAGTTGGTGATGTAGCCGCCGGTGGCGCGCACGGCTTCGGCGGCAACCGCGAATTCTTCCCAGGTGGTCGGGATCGCGATGTTGTTGGCGGCGAAGAGGTCGGCACGGTAGAACATCGCCATGGGCCCGGCGTCCTGCGGCACCGCGTAGGCTGCGTCTTCTTCACCGAAGTTGACCTGTCCCCAGGTCCAGTCCACGAAGTCGTCCTTGGCGTCGAGAACACCCTCACAGGCGGCGAGGTCCATCAGGCCGTCCTGCACGCGGAAGTTCGGGAGGGCGTCGTATTCGATCTGGCCGAGGTCGGGCGCGTTGCCGGCCTTGAGCTGGTTGAAGAAGTTCTGGTACGTGCCGCCGTTGCCGTTCGGGCCGGTCTGCACCTTTACCTGAACGTCGGGGTTCTCCTCATTCCAGACTGCGGCGACGTCTTCCATCCCGGGGATCCAGGTGGTGAACGTGAGGTCGACCTTGCCCTCGGAGGGTTCGCAGGCGGCGGCGTCGCCACCGCCGGACGTGCTCGAGCCCGACGCACAGCCGGTCAGAACGACCGTGGCTGCGGTGAGCAAGGCGACGGCGGCTGCTCTCTTCTTGATCTGCATTGTTCTTCTTTTCTCTTGGGGGTGGGGGTGGTGCAGCTAAGGGGCGGGTGAGGCCGGCTACTTCACCGAACCGGCGCTGAGGCCGTTTCGCCAGAAGCGCTGGAGCAGCAGGAAGATGATGATCAGCGGGATGATCGACAGCAGGGCGCCGATCAGAACGTAATCGCGCAGCACGGGGATCTGGTTGACCTGCGAGTTCCAGGCGTAGAGGCCGAGCGTGACCGGGAACAGGGTCTCGTCGCGCAGCATGATCAGCGGCAGGAAAAAGTTGTTCCAGATGGCGACGAACTGGAAGAGGAAGACGGTGACCAGGGCCGGCACCATCATCCGCACCGAGACCGTGAAGAAGGTGCGCAGTTCGCCGGCGCCGTCGAGGCGGGCGGCCTCGATCAGTTCGTCGGGAACGCTGGCCGACGCGTAGATGCGGGAGAGGTAGACCCCGAACGGGCTGACCAGGCTGGGCAGGAACACCGACCAGAACGTGTTGGTCAGGCTGATCTGGCTGAAGATCAGGAACAGCGGCAGAGCCAGCGCCGTGGCGGGTACGAGCACCCCGCCGAGCACGACGTTGAAGATCAGTTCGCGTCCCGGGAAGTTGTACTTGGCCAGTGCGTACCCGCACATTCCGGCGATGATCGTGCCCACGAGGGCACCGCCACCGGCGTACAGCGCGCTGTTGAGCATCCACTTGAGGTAGACGCCGTCGCGGTAGGCTACCAGGTTTCCGATGTTCTCGAACAGGGAGAAGTCGGCGAACCAGAGCGGGTTCGTGCTGTTGAACTGGGATCGGTTCTTCGAGGCCGCGACCAGCAGCCACCAGATCGGCACCAGGAAGTAGATCGTGAAGACGCCCATGACGACCATGGCGCTGATCCGGGCGAACGGGCTCTCGCGCTGGGCGCGCGGTGCCTTCGCCTCGGTTGAACGGATGCCGCGAGCCGGCTTGGCGGGGGTCAGGGTGCTCACTTGGCTTCCTTACGCTGCGTGAACTTCAGGAACGTGAAGGAGAGGATGAACGTGGCCAGGGCCAGCACAACGGAGAACGCGGCGGCCAGGTTGAAGTTCGGGATCGACGAGGTGGAGTACACCGTCAGGTTCGGGGTGAACGTGCTGGTCACGGCCGAGCTGAAGCTGCGGAAGACCTGCGGTTCGGCGAGCAGCTGCAGGGTGCCGATGATCGAGAAAATGGCGGTCAGGATGATCGCCGGCATGATCAGCGGAATCTTGACCGACCAGGCGATGCGCAGCTGGCCGGCGCCGTCGAGGCGGGCGGCCTCGTAGAGTTCGGTCGGGATCGCCAGCAGCGCGGAGTAGATGATGAGCATGTTATAGCCCACGAACACCCAGGTGACGACGTTGGCGATGGCCCAGAGCACGAGGTCGGCCGAGAGAAAGTTGATGTTCTCGGTGACGGCGCGAAACGGCGACAGATTGGGTGAGTAGAGGTAGCCCCACATGATCGCGGCGATGACGCCGGGGACCGCGTAGGGGACGAAGAACGCCAGCCGGAAGAATCTCTTGCCGCGCACGAGCGGCGAGTCCAGCAACAGGGCGAACAGCAGCGCGAGACCGAGCATGATCGGAACCTGCACGGCGCCGAAGGCGAGCACCCGGGTGATCGACTCCCAGAACGGCCCATTCTGGAACACCAGGATGTACTGGGTCAGTCCGCCGAAGACCTCGGTGGCCTGGCCGAAGGTGCCCTCGCGCTCGATCACGAGCAGTGACTGGTAGATCGCGTAGCCGATCGGGACGAGGTAGAACAGGGCGAACAGGGTACCGAACGGCAGCACGAACGCAAGGATCGCGCCCGTGTGCTGCACGCGAGGCTTCGCTCCGGGGGCCTTGGCTGGCTTGGCGGCGCGGGGTCTCTTTCGGGCAGCGCTGCCCGGGGCATCCGTCAGGGGAACGGCAGGTGCGCTCATGATGAGGGGTCCTCTCTAATCACGCGGACGGCTCCGGCCGGCACGCGCACGATTCGACCGACGGGTTCGTCGGTGACGAGCTCGTGGCCGGCGGCCGGAAGCTCGACGTCGCCCGAACCGTGGTTGATGATGAACAGATAGCTGTGGGTGGAGCTCACGCGGCGCACGACCTCGATGGCTCCGGTGCGCTCCGGGCCGACCGCGGTGACCCGAGCCTCCTGGGCGATCCTGCGCAGGACGTCCCGCAGGGCGCCGGCCTCCAGCGCGGTGGCGACGTACCAGGCGGTGCCGCCTCCGTGCCGGTTGCGGGTGATGGCGGGGATGCCGGGCAGCGGCCCGTCGATGTAGCTCGCGATCACCTCGGCGGTGTCGACGCGCAGGCGTTCGCTCCACAGGCTCGCGGCGGCGCCGGTGTCGAGAGCGAGAACGTGGCCGGGCAGCAGCGGAGAGAACTCCTCCACCGTGATGCCGAGGATCTCGCGGAACGCGCCGGGGTAACCGCCGGTGCGCACCCGGTCGTCTACGTCGACGATGCCGCTGAAGAAGGTGATCAGGGCGTGGCCGCCGGCGGCGACGTAGGCGTTGAGATTCTCGGCCTGCGCGTCCGAGACCAGGTAGAGGCACGGGACGACGACGAGGCGGTAGCCCGAGAGGTCGGCATCCGGGGAGACGATGTCGACCGTGACGCCGAGTTCGTGCAGGGCCGCGTAGGCGGCGTGCACCTGGTCGAGGTAGCGCACAGCGTGGGACGGACGGGATTCGCCGTCGCCTGCCCACCAGGATTCCCAGCTGAAGATGATCGCGGCATCCGCGACGACCCGGCTGCCGGTGACCTCGGCAAGACGATCCAGGGTTGCGCCCAGGGCCACGACCTCGCGCCAGAGCACGGTGTCGGTGCCGGCGTGGGGCACCAGGGCGGAGTGGAATTTCTCCGACCCCTGCGGGGAGGCGCGCCACTGGAAGAAGCAGACGCCGTCCGCACCGCGGGCGACGTGGGCGAGGGAGTTGCGGGTCATTTCGCCGGGCGCCTTGGCCAGGTTGTGCGGCTGCCAGTTGACGGCACCGGCGGCCTGTTCCATCAGGAGCCAGGGCTCACCCTGGGCGAGCCCGCGGGTGAGGTCCGCGGCGAAGGCGAGCTCGGTGGCCGGGTCGGCGAGGCGGTGGTCGAGGTAGTGGTCGTTGGCGACGATGTCCATGTCGCCGGCCCAGGACCAGTAGTCGAGGTTGCGGATGTGCGCGGTGACCATGAAGTTGGTGGTCACGGCCACGTTCGAGTGGCGGCGCAGCACCGCGCTCTCGCGCCGATAGTAGTCGAGCAGTTCGGCGGAGCTGAACCGGTGGAAGTCGAGCACCTGGCCGGGGTTGTGGCTGGACAGCGTGAGCCGCGGGGTGAGGATCTCGGCCCACTGGCCGTACCGCTGGCTCCAGAAGGAGGTACCCCAGGCTGCGTTGAGAGCATCGATGGTGCCGTAACGCGCCTGAAGCCAGAGACGGAACGCGGCGGCGGTGTCGTCGCAGTAACAGAGCGCGTTGTGGCAGCCCAATTCGTTGGACACGTGCCAGAGGGCGATGGCCGGGTGGTGGCCGTACCGCTCGGCGACCTTTTCGACCAGGGCCAGCGCGTGCTCACGGAACACGGCCGAGCTCGGGCACCAGGCCTGGCGACCGCCGGGGAAACGGGTCGTGCCGTCGTCGGCGACCGGAAGGATCTCGGGGTGAAGTGTGGTCAGCCACGGCGGCGGCGACGAGGTGCCGGTGCCGAGGTTGACCCGGATCCCGTTGGCGTGGAGCAGCTCGATGATCGTGTCGAGGGTGTCGAAGTCGTACTCGCCCGCACGCGGCTCGAGGTGCGACCAGCCGAAGATGTTGATGGCCACCAGGTCGACGCCGGCCTCGCGCATGAGGCGCACGTCCTCGGCCCAGGTCTCGGGACCCCACTGCTCCGGGTTGTAGTCACAGCCGTAGGCGATGCCCTCGTGCACGAACGGGTGGGCCGGGGCCGCACCGTTCGAAGTGGCTGCTCGCGAGTTCATGTGCTCCCTGACTGTGGCGTGCACTTCGTGGTGACGACACCGTGGTGACGACTCTGTGCTAACTGTTCTGTGAACGTGCACAGAGTCGGGAGAAAAACGCTCCGTTGGGTTTTCTGTGAACGTACACAGAGTATGTATCTCCCGGCGGTCGTGTCAAGCGCGGAGTGTGTGCGGGAGCGTTACAGTTATCGAATGGTGACAATCCCGTCTCGACGCAAACGCGCGACGATCCACGACGTCGCCGTGGAAGCCGGAGTCTCCCGCGGCACGGTCAGCCGGGTCGTGAACGACGAGCCCTACGTCTCGGCGTCGGCCCGCATCGCCATCGAGGCGGCCATCGAGAAGGTCGGCTATGTGCCGAACAACGCAGCCCGAAGCCTGGTCATGCAGCGCTCGGAGGCCGTCGGTTTCATCGTGCACGAGCCGCACTCCCTGTTCCTGGACGACCCCAACATCGGCGGAATCCTACTCGGCGCCAACACCGTGCTCTCCCGCGCCGACTACCAGATGGTCAGCCTGGTCATCGACTCCCAGCGCGACACCGAGCGCGTCGCCCGCTACCTCAGCGGCGGTTTCGTCGACGGGGTCGTCATCGTCTCCGCTCGCCAGGAAGACCCGATCACCCGGGTGATCGAGAAGCTGCGCCTTCCGGCCGCCTTTGTGGGACATCCGCCCGACCTGCGCCAGCTTCCCTTCGTGGGCATCGACAACCGGGCGTCGGCGCGCGCCATCACCGAACGCCTCATGCAGACCGGCCGCACGCGCATCGGCATGATTGCCGCCGCGCTCGACCGCGACTCCGGCGCCGACCGTCTGGCCGGCTTCACGGATGCCCTCGGCGACCGCTTCGACCCGGCTCTCGTGGCCCGCGTTCCGCTGTACACCTTCACCGACGGGGCCCTCGGCATGCGTGCGCTGCTTCAGCGTGACCCGCTGATCGACGGCGTGTTCGCCGCCTCCGACGCGGTCGCGGCCGGAGCCATGGAGGCTCTGCGCCATGCCGGGCGCACCATTCCCGGAGACGTCGGCATCGTCGGCTTCGACGACAGCTCCTGGGCGCTGCGCACCCAGCCGCACCTGTCCACCGTGCACCAGCCCGCCTTCGGCCTCGGTGAGCGGGCGGCCGAGTGCGTGCTGGGCCAGTTGCGCGGCGAGGAGCAGCCGGCCGAGGGCATCCTGCTCGAGACTCCGATCGTCTGGCGTGACTCCGCCTGAATCGGGGGTTGGCGGTGCAGGGCCATGGCGGCAGCATCTGGCTTCGGGCTGGCCGGAGCACTCCGGCTGCGCGTCTCCCCCACCGCGCGTGGCCAACCCCCACCCCGCGTGGCTAACCCCCACCCCGCGTGGCTAACCCCCACACCGCGTGGCTAACTCAGGAGAATGCTCGGGCCGGTTAGGGGCATCCGCGTGTTTCCGTGGGATTTTCGGTGCACGACGGATGCCCGCGCTGGATCTCCTGAGTTAGCCACAGCGCGGGTTGGTGAACGGGTCGGGTGAACGATGGATGCGGGCTCGCCTGCGGCGGGGCACACTGGAAGCATGGTTCGCAAGCAGGTTGTCGTGCGCGGGGTGGTGCAGGGAGTCGGGTTCCGCTACTACACCCAGACCGAGGCGCGCCGACTCGGGCTCGCGGGTCATGTGCGCAACCGCGGGGACGGTGCGGTGGAGGTCGAGCTGGAGGGCGACGCGGCAACCGTCTGGGTGATGCTCTCGTGGCTGCAGCACGGCCCGCCGTCGGCCCGGGTCGAGGCGGTCGAGGTCACCACGATTCCGCCGCTCGGCGAGACCGGGTTCCAGATCGGCTTCTGAGCGGAACGGCCGGCTGAGCGGCGGCATCCGGTTGATACCGAGGTCAGCGGGCACCCGACCGGCTGGCGTAGCGTGGGAGCATGTGCGCGCGAGCTGCCGATCCCGCTCGGACGGACCCCCCGAAGCGCGTTCACTCGGCGGCGACGAGATCGGGCGTGCGCGCACTCACTGCGGCACCCGTACGCCGGGCCCTCGCCCGAACTTCTCGGACGCAGCCCGTGCACACCGTGCGCCGCGGGTTCGGCATCGGCCGCCTGCTCCTCGCCGGCCTGGGCGTGGTGGCCCTCGCCGGCTACTTCGATTACGTGCTCGGTTTCGCCACGTTTCAGATCTACAACTACTTCAGCTATTTCACCGTGCAGAGCGGTATGGCCGCGATCGTCGCCTTCGCCGCTGCCGCATTCGTCGCATTTCGGCACACGACCGACCCACCCTGGCTGAACTGGTTCCGGTTGCTTGTGACGACCTACATCACCGTCTCCGGGATCGTATTCCTGACCATCGTCATCCAGTCCTCCTCGCTGGACTACACGATCGAGGTGCCCTGGTCGAGCCAGTTGCTGCACTTCTGGATTCCCACGATCGCACTCCTTGACTGGCTGACGGATGCCGGCAAGGCCCGCCTGCCCTGGAAAATCCTGGTCTGGGTTCTCGTGGTGCCCTCGATCTGGGGAGTGTTCACGCTCATCCGCGGGTCGATCGTGGGGTGGTACCCGTATTTCTTCCTCGACCCGGTGCAGGTGCGCGGCCCGCTCGAGACCGTGATCTACTGCCTGGTCGCGCTGCTGCTCTTCACCGCGATCGCCGCCGTACTCACGGCCACGTCGCGGCTGCCCCCGCGGGCGCAGGGGCGCGAACCTACAGCGGCGTGAAGGTGTATTCGCTGGTCAGGTGCCCGCCCCGGCAGGCGCCGCAGTGGAGCACCCCGGATGCCCGCATCGCGAGGACCCGGGGTGTGCAATGCACGACCTTGGTGCCGCAGCACGGCGAGACCGCCAGGTAGGCACCGGGGGCGGTGGGTTGGTGCCCGTTCAGGCCACGAATGTGGTGAGTGCCTTCACAGGGCAGGTCAGGGTCGACGTCCAGAAGGACGACGGATTCGCGGTCGATGTCGATGTCGATGTCGATGTCGATGTCGATGTCGAGGAGGATATCCATGGGGAGCACAGCAATCGCACGGTCAAGCAGAAAAGTGGAGCAGTCGCGGGCGAGGGTGGTGCATCCCGGTGACGACCGCACTGGGATGGCCGGCGGAACGAGCCCGGCCTGGAACGGGGGCATCCACCCGTCAGGAATCCGTCGGCAGGGCCAGTCCGGGTAACGACTGGACCTCTGAGCGCTGCACCACGACGGGCTGCGACTGCATGAGAACGTGCCCCGAGTGGGAGCCAGAATTCATCGACTGGACGTTGGCAGGTGAGTACACCACGAATCTCAGAATTAAGACGGGTGGACAATCGCGAGGCGCCGGCCCGGGATTCGGGGAGCGGCGTGGTGCGGACCTACTCCGTGGTCGGGTTGTCGGTCGGCACGGCCGAGTAGAACGGCTCGAGGCTGCTCAAGGCGGCGGCGAGGAACTCGTCGTCGTCGACCTCCGCGAGGCGCAGAGCGGTCTCCGCCGCAACCAGGCCCACCAGCACCGGTTCGCCGGTGAGCGGAACCATGTTGATCCAGACGCGGAAGTCGTCGTCGCCGCCGACCGTGGACCAGAGCGGGGCATCCGTGTCCCAGAACGGCTTGTCGAATTGCAGCCAGATCTTGTCGAGCGTGCCCATGCCCAGGGCCGAGATGGCACCGCGGTGCGTGAAGGGCAGCGGCGGGTCGAACTCCATCACTTTGGTCTTCAGAACCCCCAGCGGCACGGTGACGACGACCCGGTCGGCGGAGAGCGACTCGCCGGTGCCGAGCCGGAGGCTGGTGCCGGCTTCGCTGTAGGCGATTTTGGTGACCACGCTCGACCCGAGCATGTCGATGCCGTCGCTGAGGTCGGTAAGCAGGGTGGCGAAGCCGCCCAGCACGATACGATCCTCGCCGGGATCGGTGTCAGGGTCGGCCTGAGGGTTGGCGTCCGAGTACCAGGAGGACTGCTCCGGAACGGGGCCCCCTGCCAGTGGGTCGAGCACCACCGTGATCTGGTAGTCGAGCCAGTCGGCGTCGGAAACGCCGGTGTCGGCATCCGTCGTCGAGAGCTTGGAGGCCCCCGAATCGGCGAGGGACTGCGCGATGGACACGTCGGTGGGCTGCTCGGCGGCCCAGGCCAGCGCCGTGGCGACCGCCTGCGCGCCGGTGTCGGGCACCTCCACGACCGTGCCGGCCGCGGTGCGGGCCTCCGGCGGATCGGTGAAGGGGGCCGTGGCGACGCCGCGGTCGGTGAGGTCCTCGTCGAGGGTGGTCTGGCCGGTGCGCCGGACGAAAGCCGCGCCGAGCTCGATCGGGAATGGCCAGTCCTTGTCGGTGACGGTGTCGATGCGGCCGCCGATGCGGTCGCGGGCCTCGACCAGGAACACGTCGAAGCCGGCGTCCTGCAGGTCTCGGGCCGCGGTGAGTCCGGCGATTCCGGCGCCGATCACGGCGATGCGCTCCCCCAGGCTCGCCGCTGCGAGCACGTCGCGGGCGGCGCGCTTCCCTGAATCGCGGGCGCCCTGCACCGTGCCCGGCGCGTCGGTGGAGGTGGCCTCACCGGCGAAGAAGAGGCGGTCGTCGACGGGCTGGCCGAGCGCGGCGCGCTGCTCGGGCGTGGCGCCCACCGCGGGGTAACTGAAGGAGCCGCGGGCGAACGGGTCGGCCGACCAGGATGTGCGGCGCATGGCCGCCGGCTTCGGGACGAGCGAGGGTGTCGACGTCGGCTTCGGCGTGACGGATGCCGAGGGCCGCGGAGTCGGCGTCACGCACGCGGTGAGCGCGACCAGGCCCAGGCCGGAGACTGAGCCGAGCAGAAAGGTTCGTCGTTTCATCGCTGTCTCGGCGCCAGGTATGGCGCCGACGTCCTCCTCTCCGAGCGGGCCGGGCAGTACGACCAAGCTACCGCAGAGCCGGGTGAAGTGGCCGGTCGGGTGGGGGTGGAGTGGGGTCTGCGCACGTTACTTCGGAGATTGTCGCGACACGCGGCATCCCACCCTGAAATACGGCGTTTCGCGAAAATCTCCGAGTTTGCGTTCGCCGGTGACGCGGTGGCGGTCTAGCGTGCGCTGGTGGCGGTCTAGCGTGCGTTGGTGGCGGGCGGGGTCCTCGTCAGTGCGTCAGCTCACAGCACGTGGCTGGCAGCAGACGATGGCAGCACACAGCACGTCAGGCGAGCCGATGCTGCAGGAAGCCGTCCTCGAGCAGCTCCCGCACGCGCGGGAGCAGGTCCGCGGCGAGTTCGCGCTCATCGACGTCGAGCAGTTGGGCCAGCGCAGCGACGATCGAGCCGACGTCGAGCTCACCGTCAGAGGCGCCGACCAGGGCGGCGAGGCCGGTGTCCAGCGCGATCAACCGGCCGAAGCCGGTGCCCTGGTGCAGCGTCATCAGGGTGGGGTCCTCCTGGCCGGGCCAGTAGTGCCGTACCTCGGTGACATCGGATGCGACGGCGAGCCGCGCGCGGGCGAGGCGGGCGTCATCCGTCGCCGCGTGCCAGTCGTGGGCGGCGAGGCAAGCGGCAAGATGGCTGCCCATGCCTCCTGGATTGTGGCCGAGGGTGCCGGGGAGGCGTTCGAGCCGACGGAAGGTGGGGGTGCCGGCGGCCGGGCGGCGCAGCAGCATGTAGCCGAAGCCGACCTGACTCACGCCGCGCGCCGCGAAGTCGTCGAGCCAGGCCCCGTAGAGGCGGTCGAAGTCGGCGGTGTCGGAGCGGGTGCCGCCGTCGCGGATCCACGTCTCGGCGTAGAGCGTGGGGGCCTGCACCTCGCGTTCGATGATCCAGGCGTCGAGTGCGGCGGCATCCGTGGCCTGCACGGTCTCCTGCTGGCCCCCGTGCGCACCCTCGGCACCGGCCCTCGCGGCACCCTCGGCCCCGGCGGCACCTTCCGCCCCGGGCGTATGCGAATTCGACGGAGATTCAGCTCCCAGAGGGGCCAAACGCGCCGAATTCGGGCTGTTTGGGGCAAAATCTCCGTCGAATTCGTCAGGGCGCAGCGGGACGGAAGCTGGCGATGCAGGGGATGCGACAGAGGTGACAGGGGTGACAGGGGTGACAGGGGTGACGGGGGCGGCGAGCCAGGCGGCCAGACGCTCGAAGGCATCCTGGCCGGCGTGGTACTCCCAGTTCCCGAGCAGCTGGGCGACGCCGCCGGGGGTGAGATGTTCGGCAGCGCCGCGCACGACCGCCTCGACGAGCGCGTCGCCGACCAGGCCGCCGTCGCGGTATTCGTAGGCCGGCACACCCGGCACACGCGGGGTGATCACGAACGGAGGGTTGGAGATGATGTGGTCGAAGCGCTCCCCCGCGACCGGTTCGAACAGGCTCCCGAGGCGAAACTCGATATTCCCGATCTCGTTCAGCTCGGCGTTGAGCGCGGCAAGCTCCAGGGCTCGCACCGAGATGTCGGTGGCTACCACCCGGTCGGCGTGCCGGGACGCGTGCATGGCCTGGATTCCGCATCCGGTGCCCAGGTCGAGGGCGCTGGCCACCGGGGTCGGGATCAGGAGCCCGGTCAATGTGAGGGATGCCCCACCCACCCCGAGCACATGGCTTTCGCCGAGCGGGTGGCCGAGTGCGAACTCTCCCAGGTCGGACACGATCCACCAGCTTCCGGCGCCATGCGCGTCGACGAAGCTGTAGGGCCGCAGTTCGAGGAGCGGGCGGAGGGTTCCGGCCGCACCGGATGCACCGGATGCAACAGGGCCGACACCCGGAAGGACATCGGCGTCGACACCGGCGTCGACGGATACCGCGAGGCCGAGCTCCTCGGCCCCGGCGGCACCCAGCGCGGGGAGGGCGACATCGAGATCCGCTCGGTCGACGGGCAGGCCGAGCACGAACAGGCGAGCCAGTGTGGCGCAGGGTTCGGCGTGCCCGAGCCTCTCCCGGAGACCTTCCAGCCCCCGAAGCGCCGGGACCCGCTGGTTGCGGCGCAACGCGGCATCCGCTTCGATCCCCCACAGGCCAGTGAGGGCCGAGACCGAGAAGTTGGCGGCGGCGAGGTCGGCGCGAAGCCGGTCGATCAGTGCAGAAGTCACCCGTCTATTCAACTGCACCGGCTGCCGCACCGGCTGCCGCACCGGCTGCCGCACCGGCCGCCGCACCGGCCGCCGCTACCGGCTGCCGGGCCGGCTGCCGGACCGGCCGCCGCTACCGGCGCTCCTCCGCCACGCTGTTACCGCCGTCGACGACGATCGTCTGGCCGGTGACGTATGACGCGCCGGGCGAGGCCAGCCAGGCGATCACGGAGGCCACCTCGGCAGCCGTGCCGCTGCGCCCGACGGGCACGAGCGCGCCCTCGACTGCCTCGCTCTCCAGCTGCGACCCGGTCTCGATCCAGCCCGGTGCGACCGCGTTGGCGGTGATGCCGAGCCAGGCCTCATCCACGGCGAGCGCTCGGGTGAGCCCGGCCAGACCAGCCTTCGCGGCCGCATACGTCAGGTCCCCGCGCGACGCCATCACCGGCCCAGACACGCTGGACACTGTGACGATGCGCCCCCAGGCCGCCGCGTGCATGAAGCCGATCACGGTGCGCGTGGCGTGGAAGGCGGTCGATAGGTTGATCGCGAGGCCGCGGTCCCACTCGTCCGGCAACGTGGTGCTCACGTCGCCGTGCAGCATCTCGGCATCGCCGACCGCGACCATGCCCGCGTTGTTCACCAGAATCGTGGGCGCCAGCCCGGCGGTCGCGAGGGAGTCGGCGAGCACCAGCGCGCCGGCCTCGGCGTGGAGGGTGCAGACGATGCCGGATGCCGCGATGCCCCGTTCCGTCAGCTCAGCCGCTCGCTCATGCACGCGTTCGGTCGTGGCGGTGAGCACGACGTGTGCACCGAGCTCACCCAGCATCCGTGCCGCGGCGAATCCGATCCCGGAGGCGCTGCCGGCCCCGGTGACCAGGGCCGTACGACCGGCGAGGTTCCACGCGTCGGGCAGGGCGAAAGCGAGAGGGACGGGGACACCGATAGAAGCAGGGAGTCCGACAACCTCGGGGAGAGTCATGGCGCCATGCTAGCGGCTACCGCGGCACGTCCATCGGGATGGCGGCGAACTCGCGCACGACCAGCCGGGGCGTGACCATCCGGTGCCGGGGTTCGGCCGACTCGGGGGCTCCGTGCACCTTGCCGCCGAACTCGCCGGTGAGCAGTTCGAGCACTCCGGCGGCCACCTCGTCCACTGCTTGGTCGACGCTGGAAAGCCCGATCGCGGCGGCGATGGGGGTGTTGTCGTAGCCGGTGACGGGCACACGCTCGGGGTTCGCGATCATCGCCCCGAGGGCGAGCGAGTCGCTCGCGCAGAGCACGGCATCGATCTGGCCGGCGTTCTGCCGCAACTGCTGCATGGCCGCGGTGCCCTGGCTGACGCCGTCAGTGGTGACGATCTCCAGCTCGGCCAAGTCCCGCTCCGAGACGTCGCCGCGTTCGATCATCGCGTCGTACCAGCCTCGTCGGCGGTCATCGCCGGTGCCCGACGGGCTGGGCCAGCCGATGTAGGCGATGCGCCGGGCTCCGGTCTCCTGCTGTGTCCGCGTGGCGGCGTGCAGGCCGGACCAGCCATCCACATCCACCCACAGGTGCTGCGGGTCGTTCATATCGTCGACTCCCCACGGCCGCCCGAAGGTGACGAAGGAGATGCCGTTCTCGATCAGCCATCGGGTGCGTGGGTCGCCGGCGAACGTCGACGTGAGCACGAAACCATCGACATCCGCGCCGTCGTTCAGGCGCCGGAACTGGATGATCTCGTCTTCGGGGCTCGTGGCCGTGAACAGCAGCACCCGCAGCCCCTGGGCGTCGGCCTGCTCGGTCACGGCGTGCAGAAACCGGTCGAGCACCGAACCGGAGATGCCGTCGATCACCGGGTCCAGCCGGATGCCGATGGTCGAGCTGCGCCGCGTGCGCAGCCGGCGGGCGGAGGCGTGCGGCCGGTACCCGAGTTCGGCGATGGCAGCCTCGACCCGCTGGCGGGTGTCGGTGCGCACGATGCCGGGCGAATTCATCACATTCGAGACGGTCTGCCTGGAGACGCCGGCCGCGAGCGCGACATCCGTCACCGTGGGGAACCCACCCATCGCCGCTCCTGCCCCACGCCCTTGTCGGACGCGCCTGCCCCCGTGAATTGAACGATCAAATATTGTTCTGCACAGAATACCGTGTCTCGACGGATCGCGGAAACACGGTGATTAGATCGATCAAAAAAAAGTTTGATCGATCAAATGAATTCAGCTATCGTGACCGTTACACAAGCAAACGCGCATCGATGCGCGACTCAAGGAGAAACAAGATGCAACGACGCAACTCCCGCTGGCTGATCGGAACCGGGCTCGCCGTGGCCGGCGCCCTCACCCTCAGCGCGTGCGGTTCCGGATCCGGCTTCGGCGGCGACACCGCCGATTCGGGCGGAGAGCTCACGAGCGATTCCACCCAGGGGCTCAACATTCTGATCGGTTCCAGCGGCGACGCCGAGACCGCCTCCGTCAACGCCGCCGTGGCCGCCTGGTCCGAGACCTCTGGCACCGACGCCAAGGTCAGCGTCGCCAGCGACCTCAACCAGCAGCTCGCCCAGGGCTTCGCGGCCCAGAAGCCCGCCGACGTCTTCTACCTGTCGACGGATGCGCTCGCCGGCTATGCCTCGAACGGCTCGCTCCTGGCCTACGGCGACGATCTGGCCAACAAGGACGACTTCTACCCGAGCCTGGTCAGTTCCTTCACGTACGAGGGCGACTTCTACTGCGCGCCGAAGGACTTCTCGACCCTGGGTCTGATCATCAACGACGACCTCTGGGCTCAGGCCGGGCTGACGGATGCCGACATCCCCACCACCTGGGACGAGCTCGCGGCCGTCAGCAAGACGCTCACGACCGACAGCCAGGTCGGACTCGCCCTCGGCGGCGAATACGCCCGTCTGGGCGCGTTCATGGCCCAGGCCGGCGGCAGCCTGATGAGCGAAGACAACACCGAGGTCACCGCGAACAGCGCGGAGAACGTCGCGGGCCTCGAATACGCGCAGACCCTCCTGAACGACGGGGTAATGAGCTACGCCAGCGAAATCGGTGCCGGGTGGGGTGGCGAGGCGTTCGGCAAGCAGCTCTCGGCCATGACCATTGAGGGCAACTGGATCACGGGCGCGATGAAGAGCGACTTCCCCGACGTCAACTACACGGTCGCCGAGCTGCCTGCAGGCCCGGAGGGCCAGGGCACCCTGCAGTTCACCAACTGCTGGGGAATCGCCGCCGACAGCCCCAACCAGGCCGGCGCGCTCGAGCTCGTCGAACAGCTCACCAGCAAGGATGCCCAGCTCACCTTCTCGGAAGAATTCGGCCCGATGCCCTCGATCAAGTCGGCCGCCGAAGACTGGAAGAGCGCCAACCCCACCCTGGTGGCCTTCCTCGACGGCGCCGACTACGCCAAGGGCGTGCCCAACGTGCAGGGCGCCGCGGATGTCACGAGCGACCTGAACGCCCAGCTCGAGTCGCTGAAGACCGGGGACGCGCAAGCGATTCTCGATTCCGTGCAGAAGAACCTCGAAGCACTGCTGAAGTAGTCCACGATGTCGACGCCTGCACGCACGGCTCGCCGCTCGAATATCCGGGGCGGCGAGACCGCCTCGGGGTGGCTCTTCACCGCCCCGATGATCATCCTGCTCGGCTTGTTCCTGGTCATCCCGGTGCTGATGGCCCTCTGGGTCAGCTTCTCCGACTGGAACGGCCGCGGCAGCCCCTTCAGCGGCACAGTGTCGTTCGTGGGCCTCGACAACTACTCCGCCCTGGTCGGCGGCGGCGGCCTGGCCGAACAGGACTTCGGCACAGCGCTGCGTAACAACGCCTGGTACGTCCTCCTGGTCGTGCCGACCCAGACCATGCTGTCGCTGCTGCTGGCCGTGCTGGTCAACCGGCAGATCCTGCGCGGCCGCGGCTTCTTCCGCACCGCGTTCTATTTCCCGTCGGTGACCAGCTCGGTGGCCATCACGGTGCTCTGGCTGTTCCTGTTCAGCGCCAGCGGCGCCGTCAACAAACTGCTGGCGTTCATCGGCGTCAACGGACCGAACTGGTTCAACGACCCCAGCGGCGTGCTGCACAACATCCTCGGAGCGTTCGGCGTCGAGACCGGCCCGGCCGCGCTCACGGGCAACACGTTCCTCGGAATCTCTTTCTGGGAGTGGCTCGCCGGGCCATCCGTGGCCATGAGCGCCTTCATCCTGATGGCCGTGTTCACCACCAGCGGCACGTTCATGCTGCTGTTCATCGCCGCGTTACAGAACCTCAGCGGCGACGTCGTCGAGGCCGCCATGATGGACGGCGCCAACGGCTGGCAGCGGTTCTGGCGGGTCACCCTCCCCCAGCTGCGACCGACCCTCTTCACCGTGCTCACCCTCGGCCTGATCGGTGCCTGGCAGGTCTTCGACCAGATCTATACCGGCACGCAGGGTGGACCAGGCAAGACCACGCTCACTCCGGCCTATCTCTCCTATCAGGCCGCTTTCACCAACCAGGCCTGGGGCCAGGGCGCCGCGATCGCTTTCATCCTGTTCGTCATCATCGTGGCCTTCACGCTGTTCCAGCGCGCTCTGCTCGCCGAACGCAAGGTCTCCAACCGGCGGATGCGTCCGTATCTGCAGAGCCCGACATCCGGAGGTTCGAAATGAGCACCACGGTGAGAACCCGCGAGCGCACCGTCTCTCCCTCCCGACGCCTGCGCGCCCTGGGCCGGGAACAGTTGCCGACCCGCGCGATCGCCGGCCGGTCACTGCTGTACGCGATCCTGGTCGTGCTGGCGATCATCTACATCGCCCCGTTTCTGATTCAGGTCGCCACCTCCTTCAAAACGGATGGCGATGCCGCCAGCAATCCCATGTCGCTGCTGCCGCAGACCTGGTCCACGGCCGCGTACGAGAGGTTGTTCCTCAACTCGGACTTCCCGGTCTGGTTCCAGAACTCCGCCATCGTCACCGTCTTCGTCACCCTCGGCCGCGTCTTCTTCAATTCCCTGGCCGGTTACGCCCTCGCGCGGCTGCACTTCCGGGGCCGCACCGTGATCTTCGCGCTGCTCATCGCCGTGATGAGCGTGCCCGGGGTCGTGCTCCTGATCCCGAAGTTCCTGGTGATCAACCAGCTCGGCATCTACGACACCTACGTTGCAATGATCGTGCCGCTGCTCACGGATGCCGCGGGCGTCTTCATCATGAAAAACTTCTTCGAGTCGATTCCGGCGAGTGTGGAGGAGCAGGCACGCATCGACGGGGCCAGCACCTTCCGGGTGTTCTGGTCGATCGTTCTGCCGATGGCCCGGCCGGCCCTGGTGACCATCATCATCCTGTCGTTCCAAGGGTCCTGGAACGAGCTGTCCCACTTCATCGTGGCCACGCAGTCCCCCGAGCTGACGACGCTGACCAAGGGCGTGGCGTCACTGGCCTCCGGGCAGCTCAGCCAGGGCACGCAATACCCACTCAAGCTGGCCGCGGCGGCGATCATGACCATCCCGGTCGCGGTGATGTTCTTCATCTTCCAGAAACGCATCATGAACACCACCGATGGGGCGGTGAAGGAGTAGTCCTTCTCTCCACCCTTTTCCTTCCGTTCCCTCGCTACTTCCGTTCCTTCTGTTCCTTCCGTTCCTTCTGTTCCTTCTGTTTCTTCTCTACTTCCATCCCTTCTCTACTTCCATCCCTTCTCTACTTCCATTCCTTCTGTTCCTTCTGCAGATCCGCACCACAACCCCCTCTGGAGTCGTACCTCGCTCATGTTCTCTCACCCCGTTCAGCCTCTGCTCCATGACTCCGCCATCGTTCTGGCGGCCCCGACCCAGGCGTGGTCGCGGTCCGACGGGCAGACCGACAAACCCATCCACGGCTTGTACCACGCGGACACCCGGATCCTCTCCGGCTGGTCCCTGCTGATCGGCGGCCGGACCGGCGAAGCGATCGGACACGCCCAGCGCGGCGCGGGAGAGGTCACCTTCACGTCGCTGCTCCGCCACCTCGACGACCGCACCGCCGACCCCCGGCTGCGGCTCGAAGTCACCCGCACGGTCACCGCGGGGCGCCTGACCGAACGGATCGAGATCATCTCGGGACTCGAGCAGGCTGTCGACACGACAGTGTCCGTGCGCCTGACGCCCGATTTCGCCGATATGCAGACCGTGAAGGCCGGCCTCGCGGGTGCCGCCGAGCGCGACGCTTTCGGGGGCGTGGACCTGCCCGCGGCACCGGATGTCGTTGTGACGGAGGCGAGCGGGGGCATCCGTCTGTCGACCGACACCGTGGCGGCGCTGGTGGGGGTGAGCGACGACGGGGTGCTGACCGGCTCGACCGCCGAGGCTGACACCGAGGTCACCGGCACCTGGTCGGTCACCGTGCCCGCGAAAAGCAGCGTCACCGTGGAGTGGACCGTCGAGATCGCGCACGCGGCCACCGTGGTGCAGGCCGCATCGGGGCTGCCTGAGTGGTCCGGGGTGTCGGTGCGCTCCGGCGATGAGCGTCTCGGACGTTGGGTGGCACGTGCGCTCGACGACCTGACCGGTCTGCGGATGGCCACCACGACGAGTCCGGCCGAGCCGTTCCTGGCCGCCGGCGCCCCCTGGTTCTTCACCCTGTTCGGCCGGGATTCCCTGTGGGCGGCGCGCTTCCTGCTGCCGCTCGGCACCGAGATCGCGGGCTCCACGCTGCGCCTGCTCGCGCAGCTGCAGGGCACCAAGAGCGACGCCGAGACCGCGGAACAGCCCGGCAAGATCATGCACGAACTGCGCCCCGATGTGTACTCGATGCCCGGCGAGAGCCTGTCGCTGCCGCCGCTGTACTACGGCACCGTCGACGCCACCCCGCTCTGGATCTGCCTGCTGCGCGACGCCTACCGTTGGGGTTTGGCCACCGAAGAAGTCGAGGCTCTGCTGCCTGCCCTCGAAGCTGCCCTCGGCTGGATGCGCGACTTCGGCGACAGCGACGGCGACGGCTTCCTCGAATACGTCGACATCACCGGCCACGGCCTCGCGAACCAGGGCTGGAAGGACTCCGGCGACTCGATCCAGTGGCGCGACGGCAGCCTCGCCGATGGACCGATCGCCCTCTGCGAGGTGCAGGCCTACGCCTACGAGGCCTATATCGGCGGCGCCGAACTGCTCGACGCCTTCGGCAGGGCCGGCGGCGACGCCTGGCGCGCCCGGGCGGCCGCGCTCCAGACCCGGTTCCGGGACTCGTTCTGGATCGACGCGCCCGCCGG
Source organism: Cryobacterium sp. TMT1-62 (assembly GCF_004403145.1). NCBI lineage: Bacteria > Bacillati > Actinomycetota > Actinomycetes > Micrococcales > Microbacteriaceae > Cryobacterium > Cryobacterium sp. TMT1-62. Next base: position 37,160 of record NZ_SOGZ01000012.1, read on the forward strand.
CCGCTACCCGGCCGTCGCCCTCGACGCCTTCAAGCGCCCGGTCGACACCGTGACCAGCAACATCGGCCACCTGCTCGGAACCGGGCTGCTCTCCGCGGAGGAGTCCGCCCTCGTGGCCGCCCGGCTCGTGTCTCCGGAGTTGAACTCCGGCTACGGTCTCCGCACGATGTCGACGGACTCCGTCGGCTACTGGCCGCTGAGCTACCACGGCGGCTCGGTGTGGACCCACGACACCGCGATCGCGATCGCCGGTCTGGGGCGCGCCGGTTTCGGTGCCGAGGCCGGCATCCTGATCGAGGGGCTGCTCGCGGCGGCCGAATCATTCGACTACCGCATGCCGGAACTGCACTCGGGCGACGCGTCCTCCCTGGTTGCCGCCGCGGTTCCCTACCCGGCCGCCTGCCGCCCGCAGGCCTGGTCGGCGGCGGCGGCGGTCTCCGTGCTCGGCACCGTGCTCGGCCTGGAACCCGATCCGGTCACCGGCCAGGTCACCTCCACCCCGATCATCCCCGCGGTCGTCGGCGACGTTGCAGTGCGCGGCCTCCGGACCCCGCCGGCGCCGGCCCGCGCCGGCTAGCCGCGGCCCGGTCC
>NZ_SOGZ01000038.1:0-38982 GCF_004403145.1 Cryobacterium sp. TMT1-62
ACTTGATCGGTCTTTCCAAGAATCACGCGGTGGCCGCCTTACATCGGTGCAACACGCCCATCAGGGCCGGGGGTTACACCACGCTATTGGACGCAACCCCAACGGATTCCTCCGTGAGGGCCCTCTACAGCTCCACATCGTCCGGTGGCATCGACGTCGGCACGATTCCGGCAGCTTGGTCTTTGCGTCGGTAGAGGTGTCCTTGGTCGGGGTCGCAGTCGCGGAATGGCCCGTTGCCTTTGCCTTTGTCGAAGATGACGGCGGCGTGGCGGTCCCAGTGGTTGATCCACCAGAACGAAACGGCGCCGGCGTCGCCGTCCATAACGCTGGCGTCAGCTTGCATGCTGGCCTGCCAGAGGGCCTTGAACCGGGCGACGATCTCAGGGTGTAGCCACCATTGGGTGCAGCACGGTGTTGGTTTGGTGCCGACGACCTCGACGGTGGCGAGGTGACCGATCAGCAAATCAAGAAACATTTGGCGAACGTCGACCGCGTCCTCTTTAGCGTTGGTCGAGTCGTAGTCGTCGTACTCAGCCATGGGCTGCAACCTCCGCTGCAGTGGTGTTGTCGGGCACCGGGGCCGGCGTGGGGTTCGGCGTCCTGGTCGGGGTGCGGTTGATGGCGGTGGTGAGGGTCTTGTCGCGGAACCAGGGGACGGTGTTGACCATGACGGGTCGGCATTTGGAGCTGAAGACGATGGCGCGCCATTCGGGGAGGGAGCCGAGGGCGGCGATGTCAAGGGTGTTGACCTTGCGGGTGTTGGTGGAGGTGGATTGGTGGCCGTCTTTGCCGGTGGAGCTGCCGTAGTTGATTTCGTCGTGTTCGCCGATGAGGGCGGTCAGCGAGCGGAGGAAGTCGTCGTCGCCGGGACCACCGCCGAACACGCGGGTGGCGACGGCGTCCCAGAGGGTCTGCCACTCGTCTTTCCCGAACGCGTCGATCGCTTGGGCGCGGGATTGGAAGTAGGAGTTGAGGATGATGCCCATCGACCCGTAGAACGAATACACCGAGGGCAGTTCGGGCCAGCGGACGATGTTCGCGCACTCGTTGAGCTCCATCACCAGCGGGACCGGGAGCCGGCCGCCGTTTTGCTGCGCGGCGGTTTCGGCGGTTGTGCAGATGGCGCGGATGAGGGCGACGAATTCGACGGAAATTCTGCCCGCAACGCCCCGGAAACCCGGGAAAGAGCGCTCTCCTGGCAGAATCTCCGTCGAATTCGTTCGACGCCGGGCCGGGGTTCCGCCCGAATCGGTAAGGAGGCACTCGGCCGGGCAGCCGTTTACCGATGCTGCAACAGGTGCCTATGGTGTCAGCATGCGCGCCGACGACCCATCATCCCCGTCCCTGCAGACCCTACTGACCAGCCGGCTCGGCCGGTGGGCCATCCGCTCCACCCAGATCATCGTCGTGGTCGTGCTGACCGCCGGCGCCGTCTACGCTCTGGTGCAGGTGCAACTCGTGGTGATCCCCGTTCTCGTGGCGCTCATCCTGGCATCGGCGCTGGCACCGCTGGTCGGCTGGCTGCGCACGCGCGGCTTCCCGGTCATTCTCGCGACCTGGATCACCCTGTTGGCAGGGGCACTCATCCTCGGCGGCATCGTCACGCTCATCGTCTTCGCGGTGCGCAACCAGTGGGGTGCGCTGGTGGTGGCGGCCGGCGACGGGCTCGACGAACTACAGGGGCTGCTGGTCGAGGGCCCGATCGCGCTCGACTCGGAGCAGTTCAACGCGGTGCGTGATGCGATCGTGGGCTTCGTCACGAGCGCACAGTTCGGCACGGGGGCGCTCGCCGGGGTGTCCGCCGCGGTGGAGCTGGTCACCGGAGCCCTGCTCGTGCTGGTGATCCTGTTCTTTTTCCTCAAGGACGGCGGCCAGATCTGGGACTTCTTCCTACGTTTCCTGCACGGCGAGAGCCTCGAGCGCGCCCACCGGATCGGCGACGTCACCCCGACGGTTCTCGGCCAGTACGTGCGGGGAACGGCGATCATCGCCCTCTTCGACTCCGTTCTGATCGGCGTCGGGCTGGCCATCCTGCAAGTTCCGCTGGCCCTGCCGCTGGCTGTGATCGTGTTCCTCACGGCGTTCATCCCGCTGATCGGGGCGACCATCGCGGGCATCCTGGCTGCCCTCGTGGCGTTGGTGGCCAATGGGCCGCTCGTGGCGCTGATCGTTGTGGCCATCGTGATCGTGGTCAACCAGATCGAGGGTGACCTGCTCAACCCGGTGGTGATGGCGGGGGCGTTGAAACTGCATCCGCTGGTGATCCTCGTCGCTTTGACCGTGGGCACCATCCTCGGCGGTATCGCCGGGGCCGTTCTGGCGGTCCCGCTCGTCGCCGTGGGCTGGGCGATGATCAAGGTTTGGGACAGGCCGGATCAGTCGATCACCCAGCGGGCGAAGTTCTCCATCCGGCACTGGCCTCAGCCGGCGAAGCCCGCCGAGGCCGCCCCATTGTCGGCTCGGGGTGGCGAGCCTACGATAGACGGCATCTGACCGGGGAGGCACAGGTGGCGATTTCACCGCTGAAAGCAGCCATCGACCGAGCCTTCGCCGCCATCGGCAACGCGAGGAAGGCCTGAGGCGATGCCCGCTCTCATCTTCGACTGCGACGGCGTGCTGGCCGACACCGAACGCGACGGCCACCTGCCGGCCTTCAACCAGACCTTCGAGGAATTCTCGGTGCCCGTGCAGTGGAGCGACTCCGATTACGTCCAGAAGGTGGCGATCGGGGGAGGAAAAGAACGGATGCGCAGCATCCTCACCCCGGAGGTGGCCAGCGTGCTCGGTCTGCCGGCGGACGACCCCGCGGCCCTCGACTCGGCCGTCGCCGGCTGGCACCGGCGCAAGAGCGCGATCTACACCGAGCGGGTGGCGAGCGGCGCGTTGACGGCCCGCCCGGGCATCCGTCGACTCGTCGTACAAGCCGCGGGCGCCGGCTGGATCCTCGCCGTGGCCTCCACCTCGGCCGAGGAATCCGTGCGCGCCGTGCTCACGCAAACAATCGGGCCCGAGCTGGCCGCGCAGTTCCGGGTCTTCGCCGGCGACATCGTGGACCGGAAGAAGCCGGCCCCGGACATCTACCTGCATGCCCTGCGGGAACTCGGGATCGACGCCGCCGACGCCGTGGTCGTCGAGGACAGTGCGAACGGCCTCCGGTCGGCGCTCGCCGCGGGCCTCCGCACCGTGATCACGATCAGCGGTTACACCGCGGACGAAGATTTCACCGGGGCGGCCCTGGTGGTGTCGTCGCTTGGGGACCCCGGCGGCCCCACCACCGTGACGCTGCGCGACCCGCTGGGTCTGGAGCCGGAATTCTTCGTCGACCTGTCCGATTTCGCCACCATCCTCAGTGCCCCCGACCGCCCGGCCCCCGATCTGGAGAGCCGATGACCCGCTCAGCCCTGTTCGACACCGAATTCGTGGCGATGCTCCGGGCCGCCACCGAGGGGATCAAGGCCCGCGGCAAGTCCGACCTGGGAGACAAGACCCTGCTCGACGCCCTCGTGTCGGCCACGGATACGCTCGAAGCCGAGGTGGCCGCCGGCCGTGACCCGGAAACCCTCCTCGCCCGGATGTCCCTGGTTGCGCGGGCGAGCGCGGACGCCACGAGCATGCTGCAGGCCCGTCGCGGCCGGGCCAGCTACACCGGAGAACGTAGCATCGGTTCGCCCGATCCCGGAGCCCGAAGCAGTTCGTGCCGGACATGCACCAGGGGATCGCCGCCGCGAACCTCGACACGCGTGGATGGGCGTGGGCATCCATGGCGAACCGGGCCGACGCCGCGCGAAGCTGACCACCGCGAATGAGATGACCGACGAGATGCGCGACGCGGTCGTCGGGGACCTGCCGGACGTGTCGGGGACCGGGTGGCCCTGATGATCAACGGCCTCGGCGGCACCCTCTCAGTGAGCTCTACATCCGGTTCGGGAGGGCGCACGAGCAGCTGGTCAGCGCCCCGGCCGAGATCGCAGCCCGCATCTTCTGGCCGTTGCTCCTGCTGCTCCAGCCGACCTCTCGGACTCTGCTAAACTCGAACGGTTGCCGTTTGACGGCCGCGGATCAAGAGAGCCCAGGCATTCGGCCCCGGGCACCGCGCAGTGAGAGAAAGGGGATCCCATCTATGGCACTCGAAGCTAATGCAAAGAAGGCGATCATCGAAAAGTACGCTACCCACCCAGGCGACACCGGGTCCCCCGAAGTTCAGATTGCAATGCTCACGCAGCGCATCCTGGACCTCACGGAGCACCTGAAAGAGCACAAGCACGACCACCACTCGCGTCGTGGTCTGCTCCTCATGGTTGGTCAGCGCCGTCGCCTGCTCGGTTACCTGTCGGATGTCGACATCACTCGGTACCGCACACTGATCGGCAGCCTCGGACTGCGCCGCTAAGGCACTTTTCGAAGACACCGCGATCTTCTTACACGCGGGCCGTCACCTTCCGGGTGGCGGCCCGTTTGTGTGTCCGGAGCGGGGAACCGGGAATATCTCCGGGCCCGGCGCGGTTTCCCCCACCGATGTCTACCTCCGCGCTAAGCCTCTCCGTGCTCGATCTGATCCCCGTCCGCACCTCGCAAAGCTCCGCTGAGGCGATCGCGGCAGCCGTGCACCTCGCCCAGAGCGCGGACCGGCTCGGCTACACCCGATACTGGGTCGCGGAGCACCACAACATGCAGGCGGTCGCGTCGACGAACCCGCCCGTGCTGATCGGTATCCTCGCGGCGCAGACCGAACGCATCCGGGTCGGCTCCGGGGGCGTCATGCTGCCCAACCACTCTCCGCTCGTGATCGCCGAGCAGTTCGGCATCCTCGAGGCGGCCTTCCCCGGGCGCATTGACCTCGGGCTGGGCCGTGCGCCCGGCAGCGACCCGATGATCACCGCACTGCTGCGCTCGAGCGGAGCAGTGAGCGAGGTCGACGCGTTTCCGCGCAACATCGCCGACATCGCGGCGCTGCTGCACCCCGACGGGGCCTCGCTCAGCCTCACCTCCGGTCAGGACTACACCCTGCACGCGACTCCCGCCGCCACCGGGATGCCCGAAATCTGGCTGCTTGGCTCCAGCGACTACTCGGCCCGGCTCGCCGCCCGGCAGGGCATGCCCTACGTGTTCGCCAACCACTTCGCCGGCGACGGCACCACAGCGGCCCTCGAGCTGTACCGACGCGGGTTCACCCCCAGCGAGACCCTCGACGCCCCCCGCACCATCCTCACCCTGAACGTGTCGGTCGCCGAGACCCGGGTCGAGGCCCTCGCCCTCGCCCTGCCGCAGATGCAGCAGATGGCGCGCCTGAGATCGGGCCTGCCGCTCGGCCCGCTCGCGACGGTCGAAGAGGCCGCCGCCGCACCGATGGCGCCGGCGCTGCTCCAGATGATCGAACGGATGGCCGCGGCCTGGATCATCGACGAGCCCGGCGCCGCGGCCGCGCGCATCCGTGCCCTCGCGGCGAAGTTCGGGGTCGACGAGGTCATGCTGCAGCCGATCGCCTCCGCTCACACGGGCGCCGACGCGGCGACCTCACCCGGGCGTGCGCGCACGCTGGAACTGCTCGCCGCCGAGCTTTTCACCGGAGAGCAACTCGCGGCCGAGGAACTCGCGGCGGTCTAGACGAGTGAACCCTCACAGCCGTGAACGGGATGGCGTCGAGGACTGGGGGTTCGGGGGCGGTTGCCGCGGTGCAGTGACTCCGTCCGGAACGAATTCGACGGAGATTGTGGCCGTATCGGCCCCGAATACTCCGATAAAGCCGTTTTACGGCAGAATCTCCGTCGAATTGGTTCGACGCCGCACACGGTGCTCCGCCGGATGACCAGCGTCCACACGGCGCAGTCAGCTTCGACTCTCCGGGAGCCACAGGACCAACCGACGGTGACTCACTCGGCAGAACCGAGATTCATTCAGGCGTCCGGTTCCGTCATGTCGACCACGTGCGACTTGACGTGGGCCTTCAGTGCCTCGATGCCCTTGAGGGCCTCTGCCTTGGAGTGATAGCTTTCGGAGGTCGCGATCACTTCGCCGTTGTTGGCCTTCAGCCGAAACTGGTATCCGCCGGATCGTTCCGCGTAGAGCTCATATTTCCCGGACATCACACACTCTTTTCTTCATCATCGAAAAACGTCGACGGACGCATTGCCGTTGGAAAAACCCTACCGCCCCCGTTGGCGCGCGAGACCCTCAACCCAGACCGAGCAGCCGGAGCCCGGCGGCCGCTGCCGCGCCCGCGATGACCACCGCCAGGAACGGGGCCTTGAACCAGAGCGCAATCGCCGCTACGACGAGCGCCCCGAGCCGTGCGTCGACGACGAGCTCCTGGCCGGTGGCCACGGTGTTCGCGACCGTCAGGGAAGTCAGCAGGCCGATCGTGAGGACGCCGGCGACGCGGGCGATGCGCGCGTTGGTGACCCACTTCTGCGGCACGAGATAGCCGAACAACTTCGTGAGGAACGCCGCCGCGCAGGCCACGAGGATCCAGAACCAGACGCTCATCGGGGAGCCTGCGCATCCGTCGAACCGGGTGCATCGGGTGGACCGGGATAGGGGTCGACGTCGGGCTCGAGACCCTCGCCCGCCGGCCCGTGCCGAAAACCGAACCAGCCGATGGCACCGGCGACGACAGCCGCCACGAGGATGGGCACGCCCGGCGAAACGAGCGGCACGGTCAGTACGGTGGCCAGCGCGCAGACCGCGGCGATCGCCCCGGCCTCCTTCGACCGCAGCCGCGGCCAGAGCAGCCCGAGGAACGCCGCGACCGCCGCGCCGTCGAGGCCCCACTGTTTCGGGTCGCCCACGGCGTCGCCCGCGAGAGCCCCGATCAGGGTGAATACGTTCCACAACACGAAGATGCCGAGACCGGCGACCCAGAACCCCCGCTTCTGCTCGACGAGCACGGTCTGCCCGGTGCTCGTGGCAAGCGATTCGTCGATGGTGACCTGGGCGGCGGCGAAGCGGCGCCAGCCACGAGGGTGCAGCAGGGCGTTCAACTGCATCCCGTAGACCGCGTTACGGATGCCGAGGAGCGCCGCCGCGCCGGCGGCTGCCGCACCGCTGCCGCCGCCGGCGATCACCCCAATGAACGCGAACTGGGAGCCCCCGGAGAACAGGAGCAGACTCAGCGCCGAGGTCTGCCAGATGTCGAGCCCCGACGACACCGACAGGGCGCCGAACGAGATGCCGTAGAGGCCGGTGGCCACCGCGATCGACAGGCCGACCCTGGCCCCGGGGGAGTGGCGGAGGGTGGTGGGCACCGCTCAATGCTAGGGGGTGCGGCCCCCGGGTCTGCGGGGTCCGGGGTCGGGGAAGCCCCGCGGGGGCCTAGCATTGACCGATACCCAACGGAACGGAAGCACCCAGTTATGAGCGTCTGGCGCACCAAGAGCATTGAGGCCTCCATGGCCGACTCCCTCGAGAAGGGGCACAGCCTCAAGCGCACGCTGGGCACCTGGGACCTCATGATCATGGGCGTCGCGGTTGCCGTCGGTGCCGGGATCTTCTCGGTCGGTGCGAAGGCGGCCGGCAGCTACGCCGGGCCATCCGTCACCCTGGCGTTCCTCCTCGCCGCGGTCACCTGCGCGCTCGCCATCATGTGTTACGCGGAGTTCGCCTCGGCGGTTCCCGTGGCCGGCTCGGCGTACACCTTCACCTATGCGACCCTCGGCGAGCTGCTCGCCTGGATCATCGGCTGGGACCTGATCCTCGAGATGCTGACCGCCGCGGCCGTGATCGCCAAGTATTGGGGCATCTACCTGAGTGAGGTCTTCGAACTCTGGAACTGGGATGTCCCGGCCACGATCGCGGTCTTCGGACTGCAGGTCAGCTGGGGCGCGTTCGTGATCGTCGCAATCTTCACCACCCTCCTGGTGCTGGGCACCAAGCTGTCGGCGCGCGTCGCCAGCATCTTCACCATTCTCAAGGTGGCGATCGTGGTGTTCGTGATCGTCGTGGGTGCCTTCTTCATCAACCCGAAGAACTACACGCCGTTCATCCCCGAGGCCGTGCCCTCCGCGGGCGGCGACGGCGACGTCTGGATGCAGTCCCTTTTCTCGTTCATGACCGGCGCCCAGCCGGCCCAGTACGGACTGTTCGGTCTGCTCGCCGGCGCCTCGTTGGTCTTCTTCGCGTTCATCGGCTTCGACGTGGTCGCCACCAGCGCCGAAGAGGTCAAGAACCCGCAGACGACCCTGCCGCGCGGCATCTTCGCCGGTCTGGCCATCGTCACGGTGCTGTACCTCGGCGTCAGCCTCGTGCTCACCGGCATGGTGCCGTACACCGTTCTCGCCGACGACCCCAATGCCTCACTCGCGACGGCGTTCGTCTCGGTCGGCGCCGGCTGGGCTGCCCAGGTCATCTCGGTCGGCATTCTGGTGGGGCTCACCACCGTGATCATGGTGCTGCTCCTCGGCCTCTCCCGCGTGCTCTTCGCCATGAGCCGCGACGGCCTGCTGCCGCGCGGCCTGAGTGTCACCTCGTCCAAGCGCGGCACCCCCGCCCGGGTGCAGATCATCTCCGGCGCCGCGGTCGCCCTGATCGCCGGGTTCACCGATGTGGGCGTGCTCGAGGAAATGATCAACATCGGCACGCTGTCGGCCTTCGTGCTGGTCAGCATCGCCGTGGTCGTGCTGCGCAAGAAGCGCCCCGACCTGCCCCGGGCCTTCAAGGTGCCCTTCTCGCCCTTCCTGCCGATCCTGTCGGCCGCGCTCTGCTTCTGGCTGATGCTCAACCTCACGACGCTCACCTGGGTGCGCTTCGCGGTCTGGCTCGCGATCGGCATCGCGGTGTATTTCCTCTACGGCCGCCGTCACTCCGTCGTCGGTATCGAGGCCAAGCGCGTCTTCGACGAAACCCTCCGCGACGAGGTCATCGCCGAGGAGAAGGCAGCGCTGGGCAAGTAGCGCGCTTTCGCGATCGGGGGCCGTCACTGGGGTGACCCCCAGCATCCATCGGGAAGGATGGAGCCATGCTGCACCGCCATCCCGTCCTGTCCCTGGTCACGCTCGCCTATCTGGCGTTCGTGGGCTGGGTGACGCTCGGGCCGCAGCCGCTCGACAGTGGGAACAACGAGCTGCTGCTCCGGGCGCTCCGATTCTTCAATCGGCACGACTCCACCGACTGGATCACCTACGGGCGGGTCGAATTCGCGGCCAACATCGCCATGTTCATCCCGATCGGCGTGTTTCTGCTGCTCCTGCTCGGACGCCGGTTCTGGTGGCTGGCGATCGTCGTGGCCGTCCTACTCACCGGCTCGATCGAGTTCACGCAGCAGTTCCTGCCGACCCGGGTCCCGGATGTGCGCGATCTGGTCGCGAACGGGAGCGGCGCCGTGCTCGGTGTCATCGTCGGCCTCGTCCTTACAGCGTTTAAACTGGTGCGCCGTGAGGAGCCCCGGTCGAGGCGGGTTGCGCCGACCTACAGCCGGTAGAGGCGCGCCTCCCAGGGGCGCAGCACCGGATTCGAGGACGGTGCGGCGGCATCCGTTGTGGCCGGATAGTTGGCCAGAATCAGATCGGCGCCGGAGACGTCCATCGGAAGCAGGTCGGTGAATGGGGCATCGGATGCGTTCGCGACGACGAGCAGCGTCTCCTCACCCCGGCTGCGAGTGAAGGCGTAGAGCGCGTCGTGGTCGGGTTCGAGCAGGGTGAAATCGCCGAGGGCGACCACCTCGCTCTCATGCCGCAGCGCAATCAGGCGCTGGTAGAAGCGGAACACACTCCGCTCGCTCGCGAGGTCGGCGGCCACGTTCACCGTGACGCTGTTCGGGTTCACGGCCAGCCACGGCGTGCCGGTGCTGAAACCGGCCTGCGGCGAGGCATCCCACTGCATGGGCGTGCGCGCGTTGTCGCGGCCCATGGTCTGCACTCCGGCGAGCACGGTGCCGGGGTCCAGGTCGAACTCTTCCACGGCCTCGCGGTAGTGATTGAGGGATTCGAGGTCACGGTAGTCGTCGATGGAGTCGAACCGCACGTTGGTCATGCCGATCTCCTCGCCCTGGTAGATGTAGGGCGTTCCGCGGTGCAGGTGCAACACCAGGGCCCACAGAGTTGCCGACTCGTAGCGCAAGGAGGTGTCATTGCCGAAGCGCGACACCAATCGGGGCTGGTCGTGGTTGTTCAGGTAGAGGCTGTTCCAGCCGGTCTCGGCCAGACCCTCCTGCCAGCGTGACAGGCTCTTCTTCAGCGCCGTCAGGCTGCGAGGCAGCACCTCGAACTTGTGCTCGCCCTGGTCGAGGCCCACATGCTCGAACTGGAAGATCATGTCAACCTCGCGCCGGGCCGGGTCGGTGAACAGCAGGGCGTCGTCGGTGCTCACGCCCGGCATCTCGCCGACGGTGAGGTGCCGCCCTCCGCGGCCGTCGAAGACCTCGCGGTGCATCTCCTGCAGAAACTCATGGATCTGCGCCCCCATCGGCGAGCCGCCGCCGGTGGCCGGGGCCGGTCCGTCGATCAGCTCGACCTGCTTGGCGATGAAGTTGATCACGTCCATCCGGAAGCCGTCGACGCCGCGGTCCAGCCACCAGTTCATCATCGCGTAGACGGCCTGGCGCACCTCGGGGTTCTCCCAGTTGAGGTCCGGCTGCTGCTTGGCGAACAGGTGCAGGTAGTACTCATCGGTGGCGGGATCGAGCGACCAGGCCGGGCCGCTGAAGGCGCTGCCCCAGCCGTTCGGCGGGCCACCGTCGGCCTGGGGCTTGCGCCACCAGTACCAGTCGCGCTTCGGGTTCGTCAGCGACGAGCGTGATTCCCGGAACCAGGCGTGCTCGTCGCTGGTGTGGTTCACCACCAGGTCCATCACGATCTTGATGCCGCGCTCGTGGGCCTCGACCAGCAGCAGGTCGAACTCCGCCAGGCTGCCGAAGACCGGTTCGATGTCCTGGTAGTCGCTGATGTCGTAGCCGTTGTCATGTTGCGGCGACGGGTAGACCGGAGAGAGCCAGACCGCGTCAACGCCGAGCTCGGCGAGGTAGTCGAGCTTCGAACGGATGCCGCCGAGGTCGCCGATCCCGTCGCCGTCCGAGTCCGCGAAGCTGCGCGGATACACGTGGTAGACGACGGCGCTGGTCCACCAGGAGGCGCCGGTCGCGGGGGTGGTCGCGGGGGCGGTCATCCCGGACGTTGGTGCGGGTATCGTCATTTGATCGATCCTCTCATCACGCCGGAGATAACCCAGCGCTGGGCAAAAATGTACACAATCAGCAGCGGGGCCATGGCCATCAGGTATGAGGCGAACGCGGCCGAGTAGTTGGTGTTGAACTGGCCCTGGAACACGAATTGGGAGAGTTGCAGGGTGCGTGCCGCCGGGTCGGAGAGAACGACGAGAGGCAGGATGAAGTCATTCCACGCCCAGACACAGGTGAGGATGCCGACGGTCGCGTTCATCGGGGTCAACAAGGGGAAGATGATCTGCCAGTAAACCCGCCAGGTGGTCGCCCCGTCGGTGTAGGCCGCCTCCTCCAGCTCGATCGGGATCGATTTGATGAACGCGACGTAAATGAAGACGTTGAGCGAGAGCCCGAACACCGCGTAGAGCAAGATCAACCCGACCTGGTTGTCCAGACCGAACAGGGCCGTCTCTTTCACGACTGGGAGCATGATGATCGGGAACGGGATGAAAATGGCGGACAGCAGGTAGAAGTAGACGCCCGTGAAGAACGGCTTGTGCAGGTTGCGGGCGATCGCGTACGCCACGAGCGAGTTCGTCAGCAGGGTGAGGATGACGGCGCCGACGGTGATCAGGGCTGTGTTCATCAGCGCCTGCGGGAATTTGGTCAGCGTCCAGGCGTCGGCGAAGTTCTCCCAGTGGACGCTGGTGGGGAGCGCGAACCCGGTGCCGCCGAGCTGGTCGGGGGTCTTCAGCGCGGTGATCACGGCGAAGTAGAGCGGCACCAGCACGGTGATCGCGCAGACCGCGATCAGCATGGTGGCCCACCAGTTGATCCGGGTGCGGTTGTCTTTGATGCGCCGGACACCGCGCGAGTCACGGGCCGCCCGGGGGGATGCGGGTTCGACCGTGGCGGGGGAGTCGATGGTGATAGCCATTAGAAGTCGGCCTCCGTGCGCTGAAGAACTCGGAACTGCAGGAACGAGACGAGCATGATCACGATGACGAACAGCACCGCGTTGGCGGACTGGTAGGCGAACTCGCCGCCTTGGAAACCGCCCCGGAAGATGAGCAGGGTGATCGATTCGGTCGAGGTGCCCGGCCCGCCGGCGGTGAGGGCGACGATGTGGTCGAAGGTCTGCAGGAACCCCTTCAGGCTCAGCACCATGTTGATGGTGAAAAAGGCGCTGATCATGGGGAACGTGATCGACCGGAATTGCCGTCCCGGCGTGGCCCCGTCGATGGCGGATGCCTCGTAGAGTTCGCGAGGGATCGTCTGCAGACCGGCCAGGTAGAGGATGATCGCGAACGCGCAGGCCTGCCAGACCGCGAGGGCGACGATGGCCGTCCACGCCCAGTCCGGGTTGGTGAGGATGTTGTCACGGAACACCGGGACGTTCGACAGGATCCGGGGGAGCGAATTGGCGAAGAAATACTGGAAGACGTAACCGACGACAAGGATCGCCAGCACGTAGGGGATGAAGAAGATGCCGCGAAAGGTGGACTGGAACGCGATCTTCGCGTTGAGTCCGACCGCGATGGCCAGCGAGATCACGTTGGTGAGGATGGTGGCGACGATGGCGAAGCCGAAGGTGAAGCCATAGGCCTTCAGTACCCGGTCGTCCTGGAACAGGGCGATGAAGTTGCCGAACCCGACGAAGTCCCACGAGCCGAAGCCTGCGTAGTTGGTGAAGGAGAAGAAGATGCCGATGAGTACCGGGACGGTGTGCAGCAGCGCGAAGACGGCGACCGCGGGGACGACCATCCAGTAGAAGGCGCGCGGGGTGGCGCCGACGCGTCGCCGCGCCGCGCTCGGCCGCGACGCTCGGGGCGTCTGCTCCGGCCGGGGCCGGGTCAGGACGGAAGTAACCATCAGTTAGTCTCCGCTTCGTGTCGAGGTGGTGCGTGACGCGAACTTGCGCCATTCGTTGTCGAGGGTCGCCAGCGCTTTCGCGCTGTTCTCGTCGGTCAGGAACTGCTGCACGATGAGCCCGAGCGGGATGCTCGCCGGGATCTGGTGATCGACGAAACCGGTGATCCGGCCGGCCTGGAAGTACGGTTGCAGTTCCGCCAGGGCCGGGTTGGTGTTCTCGGCTGCGTCCCGGGCCGTCGAGAACATGTTCTGTGAGGCTGCGAAGGAGTTCTGCACATCCTCCTGAAAGAGGAAGTCCACGAAAAGTCGGGCTTCGGCGAGGCGCGGTGTGTCGCGGCCGATGGCAATGGCCACGTCGACACCGGAGACGAGCTCGATGTCGGCCGGGTCATCCGTCACAGGGTAGGGGAAACCGCCGACGCTGATGTCGGGGTTGTTGGCCAGGATCGGGCTGAGGGCCCAGATCCCCTGCATCAGCATGGCCGATTCGCCGTTCGCGAAAGCCAGGTTGCCGTCTTCGTACGTGCGGCCGAGGTAGCCGTCCTGCGCGTAGGAATACAGCGTCTGCAGCTTCTCGAACGTCTCGTCGTAGTTCTTCGCGAACGAGACGGCCGAGTCGGGACCCACCTCCTCACCCTCCGCGCGGAGATCGGGGAAGAAATCGTCGCCGCCGAGTTGGGCGCCGATACCGTTCAGGGAGGATTGCACTGTCCATGCGTCGGCCGCGGTGCCGTAGAACGGGGCGATACCGGCCGCCTGGAGCGTGTCGCAGGCGGCGATCAACTCGTCCCAGGTGGTGGGAATCTCGATGCCCTGCGCGGCGAAGATGTCACGGTTGTAGAGAACGCCGTTGCCGTTGTTCGCGAAGCCGAGGGCATTCACCTCGTTCTGGTAGGAGCCGAGGGCCCCGACGATGTCCTGAACGGCCGGGTTGATCCGGTCGAGAACGGGGTCGCCACTGAAGTCGTGGAAGACACCGGCCCGCGCCAGCTGGCCGAAGTTCCCCGATCCGTTCAGACTGATCACATCGGGCACCTTGTTCTTGACCAGTAGGGTGCGGATGGCGGTGTCCGCATCGGGGACGGCGTTCTGGGTTACCCGGATGCCGGGGTTCTCTGCCTCAAAATCGGCGATGATGCCGTCGAAGTCCGCGATGGCCTCGGACTTGAACTGGAAGAAATCGAGGGTGACGACGTCGTTCTGACCCGGGGCGCAGCCGCTGAGGGCGCCGATCCCGAGCGTACCGGCCAGGAGGAGTGCCATGGGTCGCCGGAGCGTCCGCAACCTCCTCGACCGGTGGCGTCGCCGGGCGGGTGTCTGGTACGTCGTCGTATCCGTCATTGCGGGGCTCCTTAGGCCGTCATGTCGCTGCATGAATCTTTCTACGGCAAAAAGAATAGGACGTCAATTCGGGAAATTTGCCGCTCTCGCGAGATGAAAAGTCCGCTCGGGCCAGAGTATTCATGCCACTATGGAATAAATGGCACCTCAGGGGGCGGATATGACCACGGATGCGGCGTCGACAGTGAGCGAGACCTCCCGGGAACTCGCGCGAGCCGTGCTCATCCACGGCCCGATCTCCCGCAGCGACCTCGGCCGTCGCCTGGGACTGTCACCGGCCAGCCTGACGCGGTTGAGCAAGCCGTTCCTCGATTGTGGCCTGTTCGTCGAGGGCAGCGAAGACCGCGACGGAACCGTCGGGCGCCCGGCCCGGCCCTTGGACGTCCGGGTGGATGCCAGTCGGTTCGTCGGGGTGAAACTCACCGGCGACGACGTCTTCGCGGTGCTCACCGACCTGCGGGCCAACGAGGTGGGCTCGGCCCGGCGGGTGCTCGCCGATCACACTGTCGAGCACGTTGTGGCCCGAATCGACGAGGTCGTGCGCGAGCTCGGCGGCCCGGATGGGCTGTCGGCGCTCGGCGTCTGCGTGGGTGGGCATGTCACCGGCGCCCGGGTCGTGACCCGGGCGCCGTTCCTGGGCTGGCACGACGTGGACCTGGCCACGCGGCTCGAGCGACTGCTCGGAATTCCGGTCACGATCGAGAACGATGTCGTCGCGCTCACCTCCGCCGAGCAGTGGTTCGGAGCGGTCCGGGGTGTCCCGACCTTCGCGGTTCTGACCATCGGCGTCGGCGTCGGCTACGGACTGGTCGTCAACGACCAGGTGATCGTGACGGCCGACAGCGGCCTGGGCCTCGGTGGGCACATCCCGCTCGACCCGAACGGGCCGCTCTGCCCGGAAGGACACCGCGGCTGCTCGCAGGCAATGCTCACGAGCCAGAGTGTTTCTGCCCAGGTCAGCGTGGCCCTCGGCCGGGAGGTCGACTACGACGAGGTGCTCCGGCTCGCGGTGGAGGGGAACCGGGCTGCGGCATCCGTCGTCACCGCCACCGGTCGCGGACTGGGCCGATTGATCGCGGTGATCGCCAATATCGGGATGCTCGACACGATCGTGCTCTCCGGCGAGGGGATGCCACTGTGGGCGCTGGCATCCGAGGAGGTCATCGCCGCTGCCCGAGCCGACCGCGACCCGGATGCGACACCGCTGACAATCGTCGTTGACGACAGCGGGGTCTCCTCCTGGGCCCGCGGGGCCGCGGCTGTTGCCATCCAGCGCTCGCTCGGCCGATTGGCCGCTGCCGCCAGCGAATAGAATCGTCCATGCGCGCTGCGCGCCGCGCGAGTGGGAGGCTGCACATGCAATTCGGGATCTTCACCGTCGGTGACCTCACGGTCAACCCCACGACGGGCCACACCCCCACCGAGCACGAGCGCATCACGGCCATGGTCGCCATCGCCGAGAAGGCCGAAGAGGTCGGTCTCGACGTCTTCGCCGCCGGTGAGCACCACAACCCGCCCTTCGTGCCCTCGTCGCCGACGACGCTGCTCGGCTACATCGCCGCGAAGACCGAGCGCATCATCCTCTCCACGGCCACGACATTGATCACGACGAACGACCCGGTCAAGATCGCCGAAGACTTCGCCATGCTCCAGCACCTCTCCGGTGGGCGGGTCGACCTGATGCTCGGTCGCGGCAACACCGGCCCGGTCTACCCGTGGTTCGGCCAGGACGTGCGCCAGGGCATCCCGCTGGCGCTGGAGAACTACGCGCTGCTGCGCCGGTTGTGGCGCGAGGACGTCGTGGACTGGGAGGGCCAGTTCCGCACCCCGCTGCAGGGGTTCCAGTCGACGCCGCGCCCGCTCGACGGGGTGCCGCCGTTCGTCTGGCACGCCAGCATTCGCAGCCCGGAGATCGCCGAGCAGGCCGCGTTCTACGGTGACGGCTTCTTCGCCAACAACATCTTTTGGCCCAGGGAGCACTACCTCAAGCTGATCGGGCTCTACCGGGCCCGGTTCGAGCACTACGGCCACGGTCGAGCCGACCAGGCCATCGTGGGCCTCGGCGGGCAGGTCTTCATGCGCACGAACTCGCAGGACGCCGTCGACGAATTCCGGCCCTACTTCGACAACGCCCCGGTCTACGGCCACGGCCCGAGCCTCGAGGAGTTCACCGAGCAGACGCCGCTGACCGTCGGCAGCCCGCAGCAGATCATCGACCGCTACGCCGGCATGCGCGACTACTTCGGCGACTACCAGCGTCAGCTCTTCCTGATCGACCACGCCGGACTGCCGTTGAAAACCGTGCTCGATCAGCTCGACATCCTCGGCGGCGAGGTGGTGCCCGTGCTCCGCACGGAGCTGGCCGTGAACCGGCCCGCTCACGTTCCCGACGCACCTACGCACGCCTCGCTGAAGGCCGACGCCGCGATAAGTCTGCTCGCGGCATCCGTCGCCCGCCCGTGACCTCTCCCGCGGAAGCAGACACCATGACCATCGCGCCGCCTCAGCCATCAATGGATGCGCGCCGCGCCTTCTTCGACGCCCGTCCCGCCGCCTCCGTGGCGGTCGACCTCTCCGTGCGAATCGGCAGCCTCACCCTCGCCAACCCGGTCATGCCGGCCTCGGGCTGCTTCGGGCCTTCGCTCGGACGCTTGATCCCGGTCGCCGAGCTTGGCGCCGTGGTCACCAAGACCGTGTTCGGCACCCCGCGCGGCGGCAACGCGGCGCACCGGCTGACCGAGCTCCGGGCCGGGATGGTCAACAGTGTCGGCATCCCGAGCCGCGGGGCCGCCGGCTACCTGGCGTCGCAACACCCGCTCTACCTGGCGCTCGGCGTGCCCGTGATCGTCAGCGTCGGCGGCCACCGTTCGGGCGAGTACGCCCCCGTCGTGCGGGGCCTGCGGGGCGCGGGCGACGCCTACGAGCTCAACGTGTCCTGTCCGAACCTCGACCGCCACGGCACCGACATCGGCTCCGATCCCGACGCCATCGGGAAGGTCGTGCATGCTGTGCGCCTGGAGACCGACAAGCCCCTGATCGTCAAGCTGCCGGTGCTCGTCTCTTCGATCGCGGACTGTGCCCAGGCCGCTGAGGCGGCCGGCGCCGACGCCGTCTGCGTGGCCAACTCGATCCCGGCGCTGCCGCTCACGGCTGCTACGCGGAGCCCCATTCTCGGCAACGTGATCGGCGGTCTGTCCGGCCCGAATATCCGCCCGGTCGTGCTGCGGTTGGTCTGGTTGGCCTCCCGAGCGGTCGACATCCCGGTGATCGCCTGCGGCGGGATCGAAACCGCCGACGACGCCCTCGACTACTTCTCGGTCGGCGCCCACGCCGTGCAGGTCGGCACGGCCAGCTTCGGACGCCCGTTCGCCATGGTCGAAATCGTTCGCGCCCTGCAGGAGCGCTGCGAGGGCGTCGCCGCGGCCGACATCACCGGACTGATCGAATTGTGGAGGGCCTGATGACCGTTACGACCGCCCTCGGGGACCTCGCCGCCCTGCGCCGCCAGCAGGCGTTCGCCGCGGCCGACGAGGCCGCGCTGGACGGCCTCATCGCGGTGCGACCGCCCGAGCGGATGCCTCGGCCCGACCCGGTCTGGGACGACGCCCGCGTTCTCGTGCACGAGGTCGTGGGAGAGCGGTACCGCCGGCTCGTACTGGCCACCGACACCATTGCGACGACCGCCCTCGCCGGACAGTTCCTGATGATCACCGTGCCCCCCACAGGCGGGGAGCGCATCCTGCTCCCACGCCCGATGGCCATCCACCGCCGCCACCCCGACCAGGGCACCGTGGAGGTCATCTACGGCTCGGCCGGCCGCGGCACCACCGCGCTCACCGACGTACTCGTGGGCGAGAGCCTCCTGGTCACCGGCCCGCTGGGCCGCGGCTTCGAGTTCCCGGATGCCGCCCTCCCGACTGAGACTGGTCCAGAGGCGCCCCGCATGGCCCTGATGATCGGCCGCGGTGTCGGCGTCTGCGCCATCATGGGCTCGGTCGAAGACGCCGCCCGGCTCGGCATCGCCGCCACGGTCGTGCTCAGCGGGAGGTCGCCGGCCAATCTGATCGGCCTGGCCGACTGCGCCGAGCTGGGCGCCACGGTCATCCCCGTCACCGACGACGACGGCTCGAGCGCGCTGCCGGCGCTCGGCGAACGGCTGCGCGGGCTTTTCGCCTGGGCTCCGCCCGACGTCATCCTGGCCTGCGGCGCCGGAGTTCTCGCCCGCCTCGCCGCCGATCTCGGCGCCGAGTGGGGCGCGCCGGTGCAGGTCTCGCTGGAGGCTCACATGGCCTGCGGCCTCGGCTACTGCCACGGATGCGCCGCGCCCGTCGCCACGGATCCCGCCGTCGAGGGGCCGCTGGTCTGCGTCGACGGCCCGGTGTTCGACGCCGTGCTGCCGGACCGGGGCGCGGTCGGGCGCGAGAAACCAGCAGGCTGAACGTCTTCTGTTAGGCTTGAGGAGGTTAATCCTTGGATTGGCCACGCAGAATCACGCTCAGTACGGAGCAGACCGGCAGCGCGCTGGTCCTCGGTGGTGGTTTCCCAACTTGCCGGCAACATCCGCAGTTGGTGAATTTCTACTGGTGGCCAGCTCTCGCACCCTTCTTCTCCGCGTCCAGCTCGCGCGCCATACGGGCAACCGAGTCTTCATCGCCAGAATGGCGAGAAGCAAAAACCAAAGGAGAGAACCCCCATATGGAGGGTCCAGAAATCACGTTCGCCGAAACCGTTATCGATAACGGCAAGTACGGCACACGCACCATCCGTTTCGAAACCGGGCGTCTCGCCCAGCAGGCGCAGGGCTCTGCCGCCGCCTACATCGACGAAGAGACCATGCTTCTCTCCGCCACGAGCGCCAGCAAGCAGCCGAAGGAGAACTTCGACTTCTTCCCCCTTACCATTGACGTCGAAGAGCGCATGTACGCTGCCGGACGCATCCCGGGCAGCTTCTTCCGTCGCGAAGGTCGCCCGTCGACCGAGGCCATCCTCACCTGCCGTCTGATCGACCGGCCGCTGCGCCCGTCCTTCGTCGACGGACTCCGCAACGAGATCCAGGTTGTCGTCACCGTTCTGGCCATCGCGCCGGATGAGTACTACGACGTGCTCGCGATCAACGCGGCCTCGATGTCGACCCAGCTCGCCGGCCTCCCCTTCTCGGGCCCGATCGGTGGCGTTCGCGTCGCCCTCATCCCCGACGAGAACGGCTCCGGCCAGTGGGTTGCCTTCCCGAAGCACTCGCAGATCGTCGACGCCGTGTTCAGCATGGTCGTCGCCGGTCGCGTGGTGACCGACGCCAACGGCGCGCAGGACGTCGCGATCATGATGATCGAGGCCGAAGCCACCGACAACGCCTGGGATCTCATCAAGGGCGGCGCCATCAAGCCGAACGAAGAGGTCATCGCCGAGGGCATCGAAGCCTCGAAGCCCTTCATCAAGCAGCTCATCGAGGCGCAGCAGAAGGTTGCCGCCTCGGCCGCCAAGCCGACCGGCGCCTACCCGGTGTTCCCGTCCTACCAGCCGGCCACCTACGACGCCGTCGCCGCTCTCGCGTACGACCAGTTGAAGGCCGTCTATCAGATCGCCGACAAGATCGAGCGCCAGAATGCGGATGACGCGCTCAAGGCATCCGTCAAGGAGGCCATCGCGGCCAAGGTCGCCGCCGGCGAACTCGACGCCAGCGCGAACAACCAGGTTTCCGCCGCGTACAAGTCGGTCACCAAGCTCGTCGTGCGCTCGCGCGTTCTCAACGAGGGCATCCGCATCGACGGCCGTGGGCTCGCGGACATCCGCCCGCTCGACGCCGAGGTTGCCATCATCCCGCGCGTGCACGGTTCCGCGATCTTCCAGCGCGGCGAGACCCAGATTCTGGGTGTCACCACGCTGAACATGCTCAAGCTCGAGCAGACGATCGACTCCTTGAGCCCGGTCACCAAGAAGCGCTATATGCACAACTACAATTTCCCGCCCTACTCGACCGGTGAAACCGGCCGCGTCGGAACGCCGAAGCGCCGCGAGATCGGCCACGGAGCGCTCGCTGAGCGTGCCCTGGTCCCCGTGCTGCCGACGCGTGAGGAATTCCCCTACGCCATCCGTCAGGTCTCCGAGGCGCTCAGCTCCAACGGATCCACCTCGATGGGTTCCGTCTGTGCCTCGACCCTGTCACTGCTCAACGCCGGTGTGCCGCTGCGCGCACCTGTCGCCGGCATCGCCATGGGCCTCATCTCCGACACCGTTGACGGCAAGACCCGCTACGCGGCTCTCACCGACATCCTCGGCGCCGAAGATGCCCTCGGCGACATGGACTTCAAGGTCGCCGGCACGAGCGAGTTCGTCACCGCGATCCAGCTCGACACGAAGCTCGACGGCATCCCGGCATCCGTTCTCGCCGGCGCGCTCACCCAGGCCAAGGACGCTCGCGCGACCATCCTGGCCGTGCTGAACGCCGCCATCGACCGTCCCGACGAGATGGCACCGACCGCGCCCCGCGTGATCAGCGTCCAGATCCCGGTCGACAAGATCGGCGAGCTGATCGGCCCGAAGGGCAAGATGATCAACTCGATCCAGGACCAGACCGGTGCCGACATCTCCATCGAGGAAGACGGTACGGTGTACATCGGCGCCGTTGATGGACCGTCGGCCGAGGCCGCTCGCGCCATGGTCAACGCCGTCGCGAACCCGACCAACCCGGAGATCGGCGAGCAGTTCCTCGGAACCGTCGTCAAGATCGCCGCGTTCGGCGCATTCGTCTCCCTGCTTCCCGGCAAGGACGGCCTGCTGCACATCAGTGAGGTGCGCAAGCTCGCCGGTGGCAAGCGGGTTGAGAACGTCGAAGACGTGCTCGGCGTGGGCCAGAAGGTCCTCGTGGAGATCACCAAGATTGACGACCGTGGCAAGCTCTCGCTCGCCCCGGTCCTCGATGAGTCGGCCAAGGCCGGCACCGAGGACGCACCGGTTCCGACCGAGGCGTAGTCCGCTAGATCTACCGACAACCTCTCGCCAGGTTAGTCGGCTAGACGGAAAGCCCGTCCTGCTCCGGCAGGGCGGGCTTTTTGCATCCCGCGGTGGTCGAGTGCCCGCCCGATGTCGCGCGTGTTCCCGATCCGGCGGCCGATCCCGTTCCCCGCGGCTCATGACCAGCACCTATTTGAAAGTATTACAGGTTAGCGATATGATCAGACTGTGTCGATGACCGGACTACCCATGGCCCAATTGAAGTCTGACCTCTTCAAGGCTCTCGGGCATCCGTTGCGGGTGCAGGTTCTGGAGCAGTTGGCCGGCGGGGAACGCTCCGTCGGCAGCCTGGCCGAGGTGCTCGGGGCGGAACTGTCGAACCTGTCCCAGCAGCTGGGGGTCCTGCGCCGCGCCGGCGTTGTCGCCACCCGACGAGAGGGCAACACCATCTTCTACGGTCTGCGGGACCCGGGTGTCGCCGAGCTCCTGGCCATCTCCAAACGGATGCTGGTGTCCAGCCTTGAAGACTCCCACGCCCTGCTCCGCACCATCGAGCAGGACTTGCAGTAGCCCGAGCCCTAGGCCTGCTCCGTCCCGGACGAATTGGTTCGACACCGGGCTATAGCGGACGCGCCGCTAGAGGTCGTTGCCGGCGTAGGACTGGTTGAAGCTCTTGTTCACGAGGGGGAAGTCCGGCACGATCGTCTCGGACAGGGCCACGGGCAGCGCAGGCCAGTTGAAGTAGGACGGGTCGACGACCTTCAGCCGCGTGATGGCACCGTCTGGCCCTAGTTCGACCCGGTGGCAGATGGTTCCGCGCCAGCCCTCGACGAGGGCAAGGCCGCTCGCCGCATCCGTCGTCGCCGCCACCGGAGATGACGCCGCGGCCGCACCACCACGGTGCGCGCCCAGCCGGGCGATGAGGTCGATCGCCACCGCAATGGACACCTCGAACTCGCCCGCGCGCACCCGGTAGCGGCTGAGCACGTCGCCGCCGGTGTCGGTGACTACGTGGAAGTGCTCACCCAGATCGACGAAGGGATGGTCGCGGCGGGCGTCGGCGTCGACACCGGATGCCCGCGCCACATAGCCCAGCGTGCCCATGGCCTCGGCCTGGCTGGTGGGCAACGGGGCCGTGCCGGTGAACCGGTCCCGCACGATCGCGTGCCCGAGGGTGATCGCGATGATCTCCTGAACGTCGGCGGCGACGCCGCGGAGGGCGGCGGAATCCGGCAGGGCGAGAACGCGTACCCCGCCCACCGACAGCGCCCCGCGCAGGAAGCGGTGGCCGGTGACGGTCTTGTTGATGCGCAGTAGTGTTTCGCGGAGCCGTTGCGTGTGCGAGTTCACGACGCCGAACCCCACGTCGTTGGCCAGCGAACCGAGGTCGGAGACGTGGTTGTAGAGGCGTTCGAGTTCGAGCAGCAGGGCGCGCAGCAGGCGGTCGGGCTCGGAGATCTCGATGCCGGAGGCCGCCTCGATCGCCATCGTGTAGGCCAGCGTGTGGCCGATGACGGTGTCGCCGGCGATCTGCTCGGCCATATCGATGCCGTCCGCAGGCAGACGACCCTCGAAGAGCCGCTCGACGCCGCGGTGCATGTACCACTGGCGGGCTTCCATCCGCACGATGGTCTCGCCGACCACGGAGAAGCGGAAGTGGCCCGGGTCGATGATGCCGGCGTGGATGGGGCCGACGGCGATCTCGTAGACCCCGGGGCCCTCGACCTCCACGAACGGGAACGACTCGACGTCGGATTCGAATTCGGGGGTGGCCGTGGCGTCCTTCCGCATCGGGTACCAGCCGCGGGGCCAGTGGCCGTGGCGCACCAACCGGTGGGGCTGAGGGTGGTTCGCCGGCCGCACGCCGAACAGGTCGCGGGTGCCGCGCTCGAAGTTGCCGGCCGGGAACGAGAGGTCGGCCAGACTCGGAATCCAGGCGTCGTCATAGGGGACGGGCACGACGAGGTCGATCTGGCGCCGGGGGAAGACGGCGACGAAGGAGTAGACCACGCGCAGCCGGTCGCCGTCGTCGTGGCCCGCGACCAAAGCGAGCCGGTTTCCATCGGTCAGCAAGGCGGCGGCTTCGCCCCGGAGTTCGTCGCGCGTGAGCGTGCGCACCTCGGGGGTGGCGGCTCGCACCGGATTCGGGGTCGTCATTGGATTCCTCCCAGAACCTCGGCCGCACGCGTCAAAAGTGTGCCGACCGGCTCCGCTATGAAGGCCACCACCGCGGTGGTGCCCAGGGCGAGGATGAGCGGCAGCATCGGCCCGTGCCCCGACCGGTCCGGCATGAGGGGGTCGTCCGGGTGCGGCTCGGCGTCCGCCAGGGTGACGGATGCGCTCGGAACGGAGACCGGGACGGCTCCGGTGACGGATGCCCCGGCCCCCGCAGCCGGGACGACTGGGAAGGCCGTGGCCGCAGGCGCCCCGATCGTCATGGCCACCGTCAACCGGGTGAGGCTGGCGAAGATGACGAGCAGCAGTACCAGAGCGATGCCGACCACCACGCCCAGGCCGGTGGAAAAGCCGGCCACGATGATGCCGACCTCGGAAAAGAAGATGCTGAACGGCGGGAACCCGATCAGAGCGGCCATGGCGATCAGCCAGGGCACGGCCAGCCCCGGCCGCCGCACGAGCAGGGCGCGCACGTCGTCGATCTTCGGAGTACCCTCGACCTCGAGGATGCGGCCCGAGATCACGAACAGGGTGGCCTTGGTCAGCCCGTGGCCGAGCACGTACAGCAGCACGGCCGGCAGGGCCGCCGGGCCGATGGCCGCGCCGACGGCCATCATGCCCATGTGCTCGATACTGGAGTAGGCCAGCATCCGTTTGAAGTCGCGCTGGCGGATCAGAAGCGCTGCCGCCACGAAGAGGGAGAGCAGCCCGCCGACGCTGAGCATGATGCGCAGGAAATCCGGCCCGATCACGGCGTCGGTGATGGTCTGAATGCGCAGGATGGCGTAGAGGGCGACCGCGAGCAGGACGCCGGACATGAGCCCTGAGACGGGCGCGGGCGCCTGGCTGTGCGCGTCGGGCAGCCAGCTGTGCATGGGGGCGAGCCCGGCCTTGGTGGCGAAGCCGAGCACGGCGAGGGCGCCGCCGGCGCGGATCAACGCGGGGTCGAGTGGCAGGCCGGCCTGGCTGAGCACGAGCCAGGACAGGGTTGCCTCGCCCGTGCCGCGCGAGGCGGCGTAGATGAGCACGATGCCGAGCAGGGCGATGGCCACGCCGACGGAGCCGAGGATGACGTACTTCCAGGCAGCTTCCAGCGATCGGGGGGTGCGGTGGTGGCCGACCAGGAAGGCCGTGGCGATGGTGGTGGCCTCGACCGCGGCCCACATCAGGCCGATGTTGTCGGCGAGCACCGCGAGGCTCATCGCGGCCAGGAAGATCGAGATCAGGGCGTCGTAGGAGCCGGTGAACCGCGCGGGCTCGGCCGTCGCGTGGCCGAGCCCACCCCAGGTGGAGACAAGCCCGACGGCGCCGACCACGGTGAGCATGTAGGCGCTGAGCGCGTCGGCGCGGAGCAGCCCGCCGCCCAGTGTGGGAACTTCGTCCGCGAGCACGACGCTCACCAGGAGCAGGCCCGAGATGAGCACGGCAACGCTGGAGGCGATGGGGCTGAGCCGGCGTAGTGCGGGGGAGGGCACGCCGAGGCTCAGTACGGCGAGGAGGGCCGGGATGGCCAGGGGGGTCCAGAGGGCGAATGACATCAGTCGTGCAACTTTCTGAGCTGATCGATCTCGGTGTTGCCGAACTTGGTGCGCATACGGCCGGCGAAGACGTAGAGGATGACGACGACCAGCAACACGTCGAGGGAGATGCCGAGCTCGAGGAACAGCGGCACACCGCCCGAGGTCAGGAACGCGACGGTGGCGATGCCGTTGTCGAGCACGAGGAAGCCGATCAGCTGTGATCCGGCCTGCCGGCGGGTGACCAGCAGCAGGAAACCGATCAGCACCATGGCCAGGCCGATCGGAGCCGCGTGTGCCGAGATGCTGATGTCGCCGGCGAGCACCCGACTGGCCACGACGTAGCTGAGGATGGTCAGAAGCGCCACGGTCAGCAGGGCCGCCGTCGGGTTGAGGCGCGGCGCCTCATCCGTTCGGGTGGTGGCGTGGGTCTCGCGGGCGAGCACCCACGGCAGGCCCATACCCTTGACCAGCAGCACGAGCAGCGAGACGAGGATCACCTCGACCTCGCCCTCCTCCAGGCCGATCACGGCGACCAGTGCGGCCAGCGCGAAGCCCTGCACGCTGAGCAGCCGGATCGACGCCAGCAGCGAGTGCCGCCAGACCATCAGGGCGCTGGTGAGCAGCAGGGTGCCGGTGCAGAGACCGATCAGCTGCGGGTAAATGGTGGTGAACACGGATGCTCCTAAGCGACCAGGTAGGAAGCGGTGACAGCCAGCAGGCCGAGGGCGAACGACCCCGCCAGCAGCTCGGGCACGCGGAACAGCCGCGCCTTGGCCAGGAAGACCTCACCCACGCTGAGCACAACGCCCAGCAGCAGGATTTTCACGGTGACGGCGCCCACGCCGACTATCACGCCGAGCACCGAGAAGTCGGTCATGATTCCCCACGGCACGATCAGGTTGCTGAGCAGGCCGAGCAGGGCGGCCAGCTTGAGCCAGGAGCCGAGTTCGAGCCAGACCAGGTCGCGGCCGGAGGCCTCGAGCACCATGGCCTCGTGCAGCATGGTCACTTCGAGGTGGGTCGACGGGTTGTCGACCGGCAGACGGCTGGTCTCGGCCATGATGGCGATGGCCAGGGCGACCATGGCCAGCAGGCTGACCGGGGAGATGATCACGGCCGGATTCAGGAGCCGGGTCTCCACGATCAGCGAAAGGGTGGAGGTGCCGGCCGGGATGGAGAGCGCGTAGACCGCGAGCAGCAGGGTCGGCTCGACCAGAGCGGCGACGGTCATGTGACGGCTGGAACCCATTCCGCCGAACGCGGTGCCGGCGTCGAGGCCGACCAGGGCCAGGGCCACCACGCCGACCAGCATGATGGAGACGATCACGAACAGGTCGCTGGGGATGAGCGGCAGCGGCAGGGTGCCGACCAGCGGCAGCAGTGCGCAGAGCAGCAGGCTGGAGACCAGGAGGGTGACCGGACCGGCCGCGAGCATCCAGCTGCTGTCGGCGGCGCGCACCGGGTTCTTCGCCAGGAGCTTGCGCACATCGCGCCACGGCTGCCAGATGCCGGAACCGGCCCGGCCTTCGAGGAGGGCCCGCACCTGGCGGATCACGCCGATCAGGAGGGGGGCGAGGAACACGAACAGCACCAGCTGAACCAGGGCGATGATGATCGCCGCGGCGCCGGTCACAGGGACACCACGATCAGAACGGAAAGCAGGGCGACGAAGGAATAGGACAGGTAGCGATGGATACTGCCGTTCTGCGCGCGTCGGGCCAGAATGCCGAACCGTTGCATGAGGTTCAGCACCGGGCGGTAGAGCCGGGTCTCGACCACGTCGGACACGGTCTGTTCCACGTGGACGCGTTCCACCAGGTAGCGGGATTCACCCACGTGGGTGACCTCCACGTCGCGGGTGGGCCGGAGCACGTCGTCGAAGACGCGCACCAGCGGCTCGGCATACGAGGTGGCCGTGTACTGCATCCGCGGCCGCAGCCGTGACCCGCCGCCGGCCCAGGGGAGCGGCGAGGTACGGGTGGGGTGGCGCCGGGCGGAAATGAACAGCGTGATCAGCACGGGCGCGAGCAGCAGGCCGGCCAGCACGATGAAGGTGGTGGGGTCGAGTACGGCGTCGATGCCGCGGGCGTCCAGGCCGGCGAGGCCGATGGTGCGCACGTCGGGGGTGAACGCCGGGCCCACGGCCGAGCCGATGGCCACGGCGAGCGGGCCCGGTAGCAGGCCGAGCCCGACCACGAGGAGGGCGCCGAGCACGAGCGGGATGCGCATGATAACGGGCACCTCGTCGGCCAGTGCGGCCTTCCGGGAGCGCGGGCGGGCCAGGAAGGCGATCCCGTAGGCCTTGACGAAGGTGAGCAGGGCCAGCCCGGCGGTCAGGGCGATCACGGCGACCGCGAGTGGCATGGCCACGGATGCCGCGACGGAGACGACCTCCCCGTCGACCCGTGAACCGTGGATCAGAGCCTGCAGCAGCATCCACTCGGCGACGAACCCGCTCGTGACGGGCAGGGCCGCGGCGCCCATGGCGGCCCCGCCGAACGCGGCGGCGGTCCAGGGCATCCGGCTGCCGAGGCCGCCGAGCCGGTCGAGATTCATCTCTCCGGCCGCGCGGGCCACGGCGCCGGCCCCGAGGAACAGGGTGGACTTGAACGCGGCGTGGCTGAGCATCAACAGCAGGGCGGCGACAAGGGCCGCGTCGGCCGCGGCAGCTGCGTTGTCGGCGCGCAGCAAAACGGATGCCCCGAGCCCCAGGAACACCAGCCCCATGTTCTCGGTCGTGGAGTAGGCCAGCAGCACCTTGAGGTTGCTCGCCACGGAGGCCTGCAGAATCCCGTAGAGCGCGGACACCCCGCCGAGCACCATGATCAGCACTCCCCACCAGGCCGGGCCGTTCGGCAGCAGCCGTACGACGACGAGGAGTGCGCCGTAGACGCCGATGTTGACCATCGCGCCGCTCATCGCTGCGGCGACGTGGCCGGGGGCCTCGGGCAGCACCCGCGGAACCCAGACGTGCAGGGGCACGAGCTCAGCCTTGCCGCCGAAGCCGAGCAGCAGCAGCAGGAAGGCCACGCTCGCCTGCCAGGTGAAGGGATCGATGGTGGCGAGGTCGGCGAACCCGGTGCCGCCGGCCAGGCCGGCGAGCATGGCGAAGCCGGCCAGCACGAAGAAGAAGCTCAGCTGCGACATCGCCGAGTACCAGACCAGGGCGGAGGCGACCGTGCCGCGGGTGGCGTGATGGGCCAGCAGGAGCGCCGTGGAGCCGAGCGTCATGATCTCTAAGAACAGCAGGAACGACACCACGTCGGTTGCGGCCGGCACGAGCTGCATGCCGGAGAGGAACACGGCCATCGACAGCCACGAGGTGCGCGAGGCCGAGGCCACGCGGGCCGAGCCGATCCCGAACAGGGAGGCGAGCACGCCGACGACGGAGACGACCACCATGACCAGTCCGCCGAGGCGGTCGGGGGAGAGCACGAGCGGGTCCATCGGCAGGGCGGTGGGGATGCTCAGCGACCCGGTGCCGCCGGAGAGCGCGATCGCACCGGTGACGACGCCGGCCACGGCGAGCAGGGTGCAGAAAAATCCGCTGACCCGCGAGCGCCATGAGGTGGGTGTGAGCAGGGCCGCGGCGATGGCGACCACGAGCAGCAGGGTCTGGCCGAGCAGGCCGGCTTCGAGGGCGGTCATCGACCGGTCATCCGGCGCAGTGCTTCGACGATGACGGCCGGCTCGGGCGGGTTGCCCGGCACGGACAGGTCGACGTGCACGAAGTCCGACACCGGCCCGGCCACGCCGTAACCCTCGGCGAAGACGCCGCCGGTGATGGCGCAGTCGCCGACCGCGATCACGAAGCGGGGGGTCGGCGTGGCGTCAATGGTGCGGCGCATCGGCTCGATCAGGTTGCGGGTCACGGCACCCGTGATCACGAGCACGTCGGCGTGACGCGGCGACGCGACCAGACGGATGCCGTAGCGTTCGACGTCGTAGACCGGGCCGAACGCGCTCTGCACCTCCATCGCGCAGTCGTTGCAGCTGCCGGCGTTGATGAAGCGCACCTGCACGCTGCCGCCGAAGACCTCGGCGCCGGGGAACAGGGCCGGGGCCGGTGGGGCCGCTTCGGCGATGCGGCCACTGGTTCGGATGAGGTTCAGGAGTCGTTTCACGCTCAACTCAGGCTCCGTGTGGCACGATACATCATTACTTCTTTATATACCTATATGATGAATTTATCAAATAGATTGGGGTTATTCTTCGGGCCAGGGCGCGCTGAGGGAGTCCACGGCTTCCTGGGTGTACTCGATCACCGCCGTGAGGAGCTGCTCCATCGAGGTGGACCGCAGCAGTTCGATCTGGTCCAGCGGGCCCAGCGGGGCGATGCCGGCGATCTGCCAGGCGGCCGCCGTCGGATCCCGGGACAGCTCCACCGTCGAGGGCCAGAGCTGGTCGGCGAATTCGCTTGCGAGGGCCAGGGCGCGTCGCACGGCCTGCTCGGCCCGGTCCCGCAGTGGCAGCAGGTCGTCGTCCCAGTCCAGCTCGGCAAGGTCGCGCACCGTGGCCTGGGGGTGCGGGTCTTCGGTCAGCCAGTCGATGACCTCGACCCGGCGTTCGCCCTGGGCGGTCACCCCGACGAATCCCTCGGAGGCCTCGAGTTCGGTGATCTGGGCCACGGTCCCGTAGTGGAACCGCCGCTCGCCGCCGCCGACCTCCTGGCCGCGTTCGATCAGCACCACGCCGAACTCGGCCGGCTCCTCCTTGAGGATGCGCGACAGCATGACCAGGTAGCGGTCCTCGAACACCCGCAGCTGCAGCGGCATATAGGGGAACAGCACCGACCCGAGCGGGAACATCGGCAGGGACGTCACCGGCAGCGCGGTCATGGGCGGGTACGCTCCAGCAGCGGGGTGATCCGGTAGGGGATCAGCTCGCCCATGGCCAGGGACGTCTCGGTGCGATCGACACCCTCGCAGGCGAGGATGGTGCCGTCGATGCGGAACAGGTCGTCGGCATCCGCGCACACCACGCGCACCAGGATGTCGGTCGCCCCGCTCATGCCGTGCGCCTGCACGATTTGCGGAATGCGGGCGAGCTCGGCCACGATCTGGGCGAGGCGTTTCTGCTGCACGTGCACCTCGATGAAGGCCGTCAGCGGATAGCCCAGCGCGACCGGGTTGATGCGGCGGTCGAAGGAGAGGAACGCGTTCGACTCCTCAAGCCTGGCCATGCGCGCCTGGACCGTGTTGCGGGAGAGGCGCAGCTGCTGGGCGAGCGCCACGAACGTGCTGCGCGGTTCGGCGCATAGAGCGCGGAGCAACTGTAAGTCGACTTTGTCCAGACTGTGCATACTGCTCGACGGTAGCAGGCAGGGTGCCCCATGAATAGGGCAAATTGCTCAAAATTCATTGTCATGGTTGTGCTCCGTGTCGCGGAATCGTACGCTCTCAACAACTTCGGCAACGACGCTGGGAGCGCATCTGATGCACACTGTCCACACCGGGGAGACCCCCGACATTCTTCTGCAGCTGCTGAGCCCCGAGGGGATGCGGCTGGCCGACGCCGATCTGGATCCCTGGGTCGCGGAGGTGACCGGGGCCGACCTCGCGGCGCTTTACCAGGACATGGTGGTGGTGCGCCGCATCGACGCCGAGGCCACGGCGCTGCAGCGTCAGGGAGAGCTGGGGCTCTGGCCGCCGTTGCTCGGCCAGGAGGCCGCGCAGATCGGCTCGGGCCGCGCGCTCCGCGCCGACGACTTCGTCTTCTCCAGCTACCGTGAGAACGCCGTCGCCTGGTGCCGGGGCATAGCGCCCACCGACATCCTCCGGGTGTGGCGCGGCACCGCGCAATCCGGCTGGGACCCGCTGGTGTACCGAATGGCGACGCCCAGCATCATCATCGGGGCGCAGACCCTGCACGCCACGGGCTGGGCGATGGGAGCCGTGTTCGACGGCGCGGACTCGGTGGCCGTGGCCTACTTCGGCGACGGCGCGACCAGCGAGGGCGACGTCAGCGAGGCGCTCGTGTTCGCGGCGAGCTTTCAGGCGCCGGTGGTCTTCTTCTGCCAGAACAACCACTGGGCCATCTCCGAGCCGGTCGGACTGCAGACCCGCTTCGGCATCGCCGGCCGGGCCCCCGGGTTCGGCATTCCCAGCCTCCGAATCGACGGCAACGACGTCCTGGCCGTGATGGCCGCGACCCGGCTGGCCCTGAACCGGGCCCGCACCGGGGGAGGCCCCACCTTCATCGAAGCTGTCACCTACCGGATGGGCCCGCACACGACCGCGGATGACCCCACTCGCTACCGGCCGGCGGCCGAACTCGAGGAGTGGGCGAAGAAAGACCCGATCCTGCGACTGCGACGGCTGCTCGACTCTCTCGGCCTGTTCACCCCCGAGCTGGAGTCTGAGACCCAGGCTCTGGCCGACGCCACGGCCGCCGAGCTGCGCGCCGGCTGCATCGGCCTGCCTGACCCGGAGCCGTTGACCGTGCTCGCCAACGTCTACGCCACCCCGCACGCCGGGGTCGACCGCCAGCGTGCGGAGTACGCGGCCTACCTGGCGAGCTTCGAGCCGACCGGAGGGAAGGTCTGATGTCAATCGAAACCATCCGGAGTGCTCCGGCTACACGCGCGAACGGCTCGACGCCGGTGCCTGCGACGCCGGTGCCTGTGACGCCGGTGTCGCCGATCGAAGCGGCGCTGACGGACACGAAGACCCTGACCCTGGCCAAGGCGATCAACGCCGGGCTGCGCCAGTCCATGCTCGACGACCCGAAGGTGGTGCTCCTCGGCGAGGATATCGGCGCCCTCGGCGGCGTGTTCCGGGTGACCATCGACCTGCTCGCCGAGTTCGGGCCGAACCGGGTCGTCGACACCCCACTGGCCGAGTCCGCCATCATCGGCACCGCGGTGGGGCTGGCGTACCGCGGCTACCGCCCGGTCTGCGAGATCCAGTTCGACGGCTTTATCTTCCCCGGATTCGACCAGATCGTCAGCCAGGTGGCCCGGTTCCACTACCGCACCCAGGGGGCCCTGCGCATGCCCATTACCATTCGGGTGCCGTTCGGCGGCGGCATCGGCGCCGCCGAGCACCACTCCGAATCGCCCGAGGCCTACTTCACGCACACCTCGGGCCTGCGCGTGATCGCGGTCTCGAACCCGCAGGACGCCTACAGCCTGATCCGCCAGGCGATCGCCTCCGACGACCCGGTCCTCTTCTTCGAGCCCAAACGCCGCTACCACGTTGCCGGCCCGGTGACCCCGCAACTCGGCGAGCCCTTCGAGAGTGCCCGGGTCGTGGCCGCCGGCACCGACGTCACGCTGATTGCCTACGGAGCGCTGGTGACCACGGCGACGGATGCCGCGCTCGCCGCCGCCGACGAGGGCATCTCGGTCGAAGTCATCGACCTGCGCTCGCTCTCGCCCATCGACTACGCCGCCGTCGAGGCATCCGTTCGCAAAACCGGCCGGCTCGTCGTCACTCACGAGGCCGCCCGCTCGGGCGGGCTGGGTGGCGAGATCATCGCCGAGGTCACCGAGCGCTGCTTCGACTACCTCGAGGCCGCACCGGTGCGGGTCACCGGCTTCGACATCCCGTACCCGGCGGCGAAGTTGGAGAGCCACCACCTGCCCGACCTCGACCGCATGCTCGATGGGGTCGACCGAGTGCTGGGACGACGACGATGATCAAGGTTTTCAGGTTGCCCGACCTCGGCGAGGGGTTGACCGAATCGGAGATCGTTGCCTGGCGGGTCGCGCCCGGCGACACGGTGACGCTCAACCAGCTCATCGCCGAGGTCGAGACGGCCAAGGCCGTCGTCGAGTTGCCGTCGCCCTTCGCGGGTGTGGTCGCCGAACTCCACCAGCAGCCCGGCACCACCGTGCACGTGGGTGACCCGATCGTCTCCTTCGAGGTCGCCGGCGCCGAGCCTCCCTCAGTTCCTTCGGCCACTTCTCCCGCCGATGCGGCTCCTGCGCCTCCTGCTGGTCCTACGGCTCCTGCTGGCGAGCCCGAACGGCTGGCCGTGCTCGTGGGGTACGGCGCAGCGGCCGAGCGTGGCGGGCGGCCGCAGCGACGGGCCCGCGCGGGGGCGACGGATGCGCCGGGCCGGGCCGGGGTCTCTACTCCGGCAGCGAGGTCGACGTCGGCGCCTGCCTCGACGTCGACGCCGGCCTTAACGTCGGCCGCGTCACCCGCGGCTCGGGAGGTGCCGGCTACCGGGGAGCGCCCGCGGTCCACGCCGCCGGTGCGCGCGCTGGCTCGCACACTGGGCGTCGACCTGACCCAGGTGACCGGGACCGGTCCGACGGGCTTCATCATCCGGGAGGACGTGGCGGCGTACGCCGCCCCCGCAGCCCTCGGCGTCTGCCACACACCGAACGAACCGGGACTCGAGCTCGGGCGCGCCGAACCGGATGACCGGCCCCCGGCATCCGAGCCCCGTGCCCGGGAAACCCGCAGCCCGATCCGGAGTGTGCGCAAGCAGACCGCCGCCGCTATGGTGCAGAGCGCCTTCACCGCGCCGCACGCCACGGAGTTCCTGACCGTGGATGTGACGCCGACGATCGAGCTGATCGACGCGCTGAAACGCGACCGGGGGTTCGCCGACGCGCGCATCGGCGTCCTTGCCGTGGTCGCGAAGGCGCTCTGCCTCGCCGTCGCCCGCACGCCCGAGGTCAACACCCGCTGGGACGAGGCGGCCGGCGAGATCGTGCAGTTCCATTACGTGAACCTCGGCATCGCCGCTGCCACGCCGCGCGGGCTGATCGTGCCCAACATCCCGGATGCCGACCGGCTGGTTCTCGCCGACCTCGCCGCGGCGCTCGCCGCGCTGACCAGCGCCGGCCGGGCGGGAGCGACCAGCCCGGCCGCCCTGCACGGCGGCACGATCTCGATAACCAACATCGGCTCGTTCGGCATCGATGCGGGCACGCCGATCCTGCCTCCGGGGGAGGCCGTGATCCTCGCGCTGGGAGCGATTGCGCCGCGGCCGTGGGAGTATCGCGGCGAGGTCGCGCTGCGGCAGGTGGTCACTCTCAGCGTCGCCTTCGACCACCGTCTCGTCGACGGAGAGCAGGCGGCCCGGTTCCTGACCGACGTCGCCGGCATCCTCGCCAACCCCGCGCGCGCCCTCGCCCTCCTCTAGGAGTCAGTGGTCAGCCCCTAACGAATTCGACGGAGATTTTGCTCCCACAGCCCGAAATTTGGGTAAAGACGGGCATTTTTCCAAAAATCTCCGTCGAATTGGTTCGCAGCCTGCGGGAGCCGGCCGGCAACGGATGCCCCCGAGCGCGCCTTGACGGGGCTCGGACCGCGCAGCAGAGTGGGGGGATGAAATCACCGGGCACCCTCCTCACCCCTCTCGACACCGAGTCCGTGCTCGCCGGCGGAGCCTTCGTCCACCTCGACGGCGCCCTGCACGGCTCGTTCACGACCCGGGACTTCGCCTCGGCTGTGCGCCTGGTCGACCAGGTTGCCGAGGCGGCGGATGCGACGAATCACCACCCCGACGTGCGGCTCGGCTACGGCCAAGTCGGCTTCCGCCTTTCGTCCCACGACGCCGGCGGCGTGACCGACCGCGACCTGCGGCTTGCGCTGCGCATCCAGGAACTCGCGGATGCGCAGGGCGCCGACCGTGCGCCGGTGCGGCCGGCCCGCTACGACGTGGCGATCGACTGCACCGACGCCGAAGCGATCCGGCCGTTCTGGCGGGTGGGTCTCGGCTACGTGGAGGTCGACAGCGAGGGCGAGATCGAACTCGTCGATCCACACGGCCAGGGCCCGCGGGTCTGGTTCCAGACGATGGATATCGCTCGCACCGAGCGCAACCGCATCCACCTCGACGTGTATCTGCCCACGATCGACGCCGAGTCCCGGGTGCAGGACGTCATCGCCGCCGGCGGTGATCTCCTCACCGACGAGCACGCCCCCGACTGGTGGGTCCTGGCCGACCCTGAGGGCAACGAGCTCTGCGTCTGCACCACCGTTTCCTGAGCTGGCGACTGAGCCGTCTCCTGAGCCGGCGAATATACTCGTCTGATGGCTCGTCGACCGGTCGTGGACTGAGCCGCTAAGCCCCGGCTACTGCCGAGATCGACACTTCCGGTCGAGGTCGACAGACACACCGGTTGATCTTGACCAGAACGGTCGACGTCGACGGATGCCCGGCTCACGCCGGCGCGAGCCCCCGCCCGCGAGGCTTAGGCGGGCGCGAGCCCCCCGGCCCCGAGCGCCGCGAGCGCCATCTCCTCGAGCAGCGGCCGCACCTTGCCGCTCGGCGACGCCGGCAGCGTGTGCGGGGTCGAGTTCAGTAGTCCGAACGTCGCCTGGGCACGGATGCGCAGCAGCTGCGCATCAACCTCGGGGTGCACTTGCCCGAGCACGCTCACCCACAGCTCCACGTAGGTGCGCTGCAGGGCGCGCACCTGGTGCCGGTCCGGGGCGGCGAGGCTGTCCAGGTCCCGGTCCTGCACGCGGATGACGTTCGGATGCGAGAGGGCGAAGTCCGTGTGGAAGCGCACCAGCGCGTGGAGTGCGCCCGCGGCATCCGGAGCGCCCGCGACCACGGCCTGCCCGCTCGCCACCAGCGTCTCGCTGACCTCCACCAGCAGCGCGGCCAGCACGGCCGGCTTGCCGCTGAAGTGCCGGTAGACGGCCGGTCCGCTCACGCCGACGGCCGCGCCGAGGTCCTCGATCGACACCCCGTTGTAGCCCGACCGGGCGAACAGCGTGGCGGCGGCCCCGAGCAGTGCCTGCCGCCGGTCGGCCTTGGCCTGGCTCCGAGCCGTCGGCGAGGACGGGAGGACTCCCATTCGGTGCTCCGTTCACGCGGAAACTCTGGACAACTCAGTTATGAACCGCTAACCTGACTTTCGGTTAGTGCACGCTAACTGTACCGGCTGAACACTCAAGCGGGAAAGCGGGAAGTCGTCGATGGAGACACTCGCGAGTCTGATCGACTCGACCAGTCCGGCCTTCGACGCGAATGCCACCGCCCACCGCGAGCTCGTCGCCGACCTGCGCCGCCGCCTCGCCGTCGTCGCCCTCGGCGGTCCCGAGGCCTCCCGCCAGCGCCACCTCGCCCGTGGCAAACTGCTGCCGCGCGAACGCATCGACCGGCTGCTGGATGCCGGCAGCCCCTTCCTCGAGATCGCGCCCCTGGCCGCCACCGGACTCTACGGCGACGACAGCCCCGGTGCCGGCCTGATCGCCGGGATCGGGCTGATCCACGGCCGCCACGTGCTCGTCATCTCCAACGACGCCACCGTCAAGGGCGGAACCTACTACCCGATGACGGTCAAGAAGCACCTCCGGGCGCAGGAGATCGCATTCGAGAACCGGCTCCCGTGCGTCTACCTGGTCGATTCGGGCGGGGCCTTTCTGCCGCTGCAGGACGAGGTCTTCCCCGACCGTGACCACTTCGGCCGCATCTTCTACAACCAGGCCCGGATGTCGGCGGCCAAGATCCCGCAGATCGCCGCCGTGCTGGGATCCTGCACCGCGGGCGGCGCCTACGTGCCGGCGATGAGCGACGAAACCGTGATCGTGCGGAACCAGGGAACAATTTTCCTCGGCGGCCCGCCGCTGGTGAAGGCCGCGATCGGCGAAATCGTCACGGCCGAGGAGCTCGGCGGCGGTGACCTGCATGCCCGCACCTCCGGGGTGACCGACCACCTCGCCGAGGACGACGAGCACGCACTCCAGATCGTGCGCGACATCGTGCGTTACCTGCCCGCGCCTCCGCCGCCGGCCTGGCCGCGGCTGCCGGCCGTCGACCCCGTTGCCGACCCGGCCGAGCTCTACGGCGCGGTGCCGACCGACCCGCAGGGCCGCTACGACGTGCACGAGGTGATCATGCGTCTGGTTGACGGCAGCGAGTTCCATGAGTTCAAGAAGGAGTACGGTACGACCCTGGTCACCGGCTTCGCGCATCTGCATGGCCATCCTGTCGGCATCATCGCCAACAACGGTGTGCTGTTCTCCGAATCCGCCCTCAAAGGGGCACACTTCATCGAGCTGTGCGATCAGCGCGGCATCCCGCTGCTGTTCCTGCAGAACATCTCCGGTTTCATGGTCGGCCGCGACTATGAGGCCGGCGGCATCGCCAAGAACGGCGCGAAAATGGTCACCGCCGTCGCCACCGCGCGCGTGCCCAAGCTCACGGTCGTGATCGGCGGGTCGTTCGGCGCCGGCAACTATTCCATGTGCGGCCGCGCCTACTCGCCCCGCTTCCTCTGGATGTGGCCGAACAGCCGCATCTCCGTGATGGGCGGCCCGCAGGCCGCATCCGTTCTCGTCACCGTCAAACGCGAGCAGCGGGAGAAGGCCGGCCTGCCCTGGTCGACGGATGCCGCGGAGGAGGTCACCGCGCCCGTCACCGCCCAATACGAGCGGCAGGGCAGCCCCTACTATTCGACCGCCCGGCTCTGGGACGACGGGGTGATCGACCCGGCCGACACCCGCACCGTGCTGGGCCTGGCCCTCGACGTCGTTTCCGGGCCACCCCTGCCTGAGACCGCTTTCGGCCTCTTCCGGATGTGAGGCGCACCATGACACCGAACGCACCGACACCGAACGCACCGAAACCGAACGCACTGACACCGCGCTTGACACTCTTCGAGACCGTGCTGGTCGCCAACCGCGGCGAGATCGCCTGCCGCATCATCCGCACCCTGCGCACGATGGGCATCCGTTCGGTGGCCGTCTACAGCGACGCCGACCGTGATGCGCTGCACGTGAGCCTCGCGGACGCCGCGGTGCGCCTCGGCCCGGCCGCGCCCCAGGCGAGCTACCTGAACATCGACGCGATCCTGGCGGCCGCGGCGGCCACCGACGCCGACGCCGTGCATCCCGGCTACGGATTCCTCAGTGAGAACGAGGCCTTCGCCCGCGCCTGCGCCTCCGCCGGCCTCGTCTTCGTCGGACCGGGTCTGAACGCCCTTGCCGTGATGGGCGACAAGATCCGCGGCAAGAACCATGTCGCCGATAGCGGTGTGCCCGTCATTCCCGGGTTCTCCCGGCCCGGCCAGACCGACGACCAGCTCATCGCCGCCGCCGTGGAGGTGGGCTACCCGCTCCTGATCAAACCGTCCGCGGGCGGCGGCGGCAAGGGGATGCTGCGGGTCGACGCCGCGGGCGAGCTCGCCGCGGCGCTCGTCACGGCGCGGCGCGTGGCGCAGGGCGCGTTCGGCGACGACACGCTGCTGCTCGAGCGCTTCATCGATCAGCCCCGGCACATCGAGGTGCAGGTGCTCGCCGACGCTTCGGGCGCCGTGATCCATCTCGGTGAGCGCGAGTGCTCCCTGCAGCGCCGCCACCAGAAGGTGATCGAGGAGGCTCCGTCGCCGCTGCTCGACCCGGCCACGCGTGCACGCATCGGCGAGGCAGCCTGCCAGGCCGCCCGGAGCGTCGGCTACACCGGCGCCGGCACGGTGGAGTTCCTGGTCTCCGATGCGGCCCCGGACCAGTTCTTCTTCATGGAGATGAACACCCGGCTGCAGGTGGAGCACCCGGTGACCGAGCTGGTCACCGGCCTCGATCTGGTCGAGTGGCAGCTGCGCATCGCCGCGGGGGAACCGCTGCCGCTGACCCAGGCGGAGGTGGTGCTCACCGGGCACGCGATCGAGGCGCGCCTCTACGCCGAGAACCCGGCGCGCGGTTTTCTTCCCAGCCAGGGCGCCGTGCGCAGCCTGTCCGAACCGGTCGGCGAGGGCATCCGGGTCGACAGCTCGCTGCGTCCGGGCCTGCCGATCTCGGGGGTCTACGACCCGATGCTCGCCAAGGTGATCGCCTGGGGTGCTGACCGCGCCGAGGCCCTCGCCCGCCTCGACCGGGCACTCGCCGACACCGTGGTGCTCGGGGTGCACACCAACGTGGAGTTTCTCCGGTTGCTGCTGCACAACCCCGACGTGCGTGTCGGTCGCCTCGATACCGGCCTGATCGAGCGCAGTCTGCCCGGTCTCGGACTCCGGGGGATGCCCGGGCAACCGCTGCCCGACCACCTGCCGGCCGCCGCGGCCCTGTTCCTGCACGCGCGCGCCACCGCCACCGCCCGCACTGACGCCGCGGGCGCCGACGCCGC
>NZ_SOGZ01000006.1:0-39607 GCF_004403145.1 Cryobacterium sp. TMT1-62
AGGGCGCGGCCGGCCAGGTGCGGCGTCTCGACGCGGAGCTGGAGGTGGCGCACCGGGCCGACGCGGTCGCCGCCGGCGAGAACGCGGCGGCGGCGGTGCGCTACCAGACCCTTGTGGACCGGCGGCTGGCCGGCCACGCCGTCGAGTTGGCCTCGCACCTCGTGCCGGGGGAGCCGTGCGAGGTGTGCGGCTCGACCGCGCATCCGGCTCCCGCCACCGGCGATGAAGAACCGGTCACCGAAGCCGACATCGTGGCGGCACGGGCATGCCTGAAGCAGGCGCAGACCCGACTCGATCAGACGCACGTCGCCGCAGGCACCGTGGCCACCGATCTGGCCGAGGCCCGGGCCCGGGCCGGGGAGCGCACCATCGACGAAATCGTCGCCGAAATGGCCGCGTCCGAGGTGGCCCTCGCCGCGGCCGTGAACGCGGGCGTGCGGGCGGCAGCGCTCGGCCTCGACAAGAGCCGGCTGCGGGCCGAACTCGACGAGGCCGGCCGTGCCCTGGCAGGCCTCTGCTCCGCCCGCGATGTGGCGGCCGTGCAGCTTGCCGAGCGCCGCAGCGCGCGACAGGCCATCGACGACCGAGTGTCCGCCCAGCGCGGCGACTTCGCCTCGGTGGGCCACCGGGTCGATCGGCTGCGGGCAGAGCTGGCCTCCGCGCGGGCCCTCGGCGAGGCCCTCGACCACAGCCGTGAGCGCCGGAGCCTGCGGAACGCCGCCGGCGCATCCGTTCAGGCTCAGCTGGACCGCGAAGGTTTCGTCGACGAGCAGGACGTGGCCGCCGCCCACCAGAACGACGCCGACGTGCGGCAGCTGGAAGAGCTGATCCGCGGCCACGACGATTCGCGCGCGGCGGCGCGCTCGGTGCTGGCTGAACCGGCACTCACGGGTCTTCCCGCCGGCCTGACCGACGTCGGTCCGGCCCGGGAAACCCTGGTGACGGCGGCGGCGGAACGGGATGCGGCGCTGGCCGAACGCGGCTCCCTGGGGGAGCGGGTGGCCGTCATGACCGGCCTGGTCACGGATGCCCGCGTGCACTTCGACGCCGGCGCGGAGCTTCTGTCCACGCAGACGCAGGTTAGGGAGTTGGCGGCGGCCGTGCACGGCGACGAACCCAACACGAAACGGATGCGCCTGGAGACCTACGTTCTCGCCGCGCAGCTCGAGCAGATCATTGCAGCGGCCAACAACCGGCTACGCACCATGACCGGGGGCCGCTACACCCTCGAACACGACGACTCGGTGCAGTTCCGTGGTGGCCAGTCCGGGCTCGGGCTGATGATCCGGGACGCGCACACCGGGCGGGCCCGCCCCACCCAGTCGCTCTCCGGCGGCGAGACGTTCCTGGCGTCATTGGCCCTCGCCCTCGGGCTGGCGGAAATCGTGTCGAACCAGGCCGGCGGCATCGCCCTCGACACCCTGTTCGTCGACGAGGGCTTCGGGTCCCTCGACGGCGCCACCCTGGAAACCGCGATGAGCACCCTGGACGGTCTCCGCGCCGGCGGCCGCACCATCGGTCTGATCAGCCATGTCGACTCCATGAAGGAGCAGATCCCGGCCAAGCTGGTCATCACCGTCACCGACCAGGGCTTCAGCGAGATCGACGAGGTCCTCGTGTCGGTGTAGCCGGGCTGTGCCGGTTCGTGCTGTGCCGGCGCGGGACTAGTCCAGACCGGGCGTGGCCGAGTAGGCAGGCTGGCCGGGGCAGGTCGCGAGCACGCGCACCATGGCGTCGTGCTCGGCCGGGGCCACCCATAGGCCGTAGGTGGCCTTCACGGAGATCTGGCGGGCCACATATTCGCAGCGGAACGACTTCTCCGCGGGTAGCCAGGTGGCGGCGTCCCCGTCGCCCTTCTGCGAGTTGGAGACACCGTCGGAGGCCAGCAGGTTCAGCGGGTCGTTGGCCAGGGCGATCCGCTCTTCCCGGGTCAGTTGTGCGGCGCCGGTTTGCCAGGCGTTCGACAAAGCGACCAGATGGTCGATCTGCACGAGCATCGAGGTGGTCTCGCCGCGCTCGAACGACACCGATTCGCCCGTGTACGGCGCCAGCAGCTGGCCGCTCAAGACCCGGCAGGACGCGTCGGTCACGATCGCGGCCAGGTCGCGGGCCAGGATATCGTTGCGGGTGTCGCAGCCGTTGTCGTCCACGTCGCGCCAGGCGGAGCCGAACTCGCCGGTGCGGTCGTAGCCGGTCTTCGCGGCCTTGCCCTTGACCGGCAGGGTGGCGAGCAGGTCGGCCGCGTCGCCGGTCACCGGGGCCGCGGCCGTGGATCCGACCGGGAAGGGAACGGATGTCTCGCCCGGTGTGACGCCGGGCACGCCGACCACGATCGCCCAGACCAAAGCCAGGAGCGGCAGGACCACCATCAGGGCGGTGACGGGCCGTCGCCTGGAACGCCGGCTGCGGGTTGACGCAGGCTTGCGAGATGCGTGTGGCATGGTGCTCCCAGGGTCGGCTTTCGACCCTACCGGGCGGCAATAATGACGTATGACCAAAAACTGGACCCCGCTCGCCGCCGTCTACCTGGCGCTCAGCCTCGGCGGCCTCGTGGGCACCTGGACCTTCAACCTGCTGGCGATCGTGCAGCTACGCGACTTCGTCGGTGACTGGGTGAACAGCGGTCCGGCGGTGTCGTCACTGACCGTTGACCTGCTGGTGGTGGCGGTGGCCGGCAGCATCCTGATCATCGTCGAGGCCAGGCGGATCGGGATGAAGCGGGGTTGGCTCTACGTGGTGCTCTCGGGTCTGACAGCCTTCGCCTTCACCTTCCCGCTTTTCCTCGCAATGCGGGAACGCACGCTGCAGGCGCAGCGGGTGCGGCCGGCGTCTGCCGGAGCCCGGACCCGCTAGGCGCCAGCCAGGCGGACCAGCCAGGCGGTCTCGAACCAATTCGACGGAGATTTTGCTCAAAACCGGCCCCAAACATCCGTTTCAGCCCGAAATGCTCAAAATCTCCGTCGAATTCGTTAGGCCGCACTCAGCTAGTTGGTGTCGGCGGACCGCGCCCTCGTCGAGGGGCGCTTTGCCACCGGCTTGCGTGGTGTCTTCGCGGCGGGCTTGGCGGCCGTCTTCGACGTCGGCTTTGCCGTAGCCTGCGTGGCGGACGGCTTCGCCTGGCGTGAATTCTGCTTCGGCTTCGGCTCCGTGAGCCGCAGCACCTTGCCGCCCGTGTTGAGCACATTGTGCCGCGCGCCGGCCGGCACGACCATGGCGGAGTTCTTCCTGATCTTCGTCTTGGTGCCGTCGATCCAGATCTCGCCCTTGCCCTTCTCCACCCGAAAGTACTGGTCTCGATCCGGGTGCACCTCTTCCCCGATGTCCTCGCCCGGCTCCAGCGCCATCACGACCAGCTGCAGCCCCCGGGCGGTGTACAGCACCTGGCGGAAATTCGAGTTGCGGATGGCCGCGTCCTCGATCTTGTCGACAAAACCCGTCATGGGATCCTCCGTTGTTCCAGTGCGCGGTAGTCGCGGCGGCGGAAGTGCTCAACCGCCGCAGTCAACCCCGCTGTTTGCGCCAAAGGGTGAAGTATGCTTCACTTATTTTCGGAGGGGAGTAATCCCCAGCGTGTGGTCGTCATTACGGTTCCGTCATCGGAGCCCGGCCACAGGGACCCGATCCGGGTTGGACCAGACCTCCAGTCGAAGCAGTGACTGGAAGGCATTCCCCATGGACGTTCCCCTCTACGCCTGGCTGGCGGTGTTCGGCATCATCGCCGTCATGCTCGCCGTCGACCTGTTCGCCCATCGCAAGGCCCATGTGATCGGAGTGCGCGAAGCCGCGATCTGGTCCGTGATCTGGGTGCTCATCGGCATCTCCTTCGGCGTCGTGATCTGGGTGACGGCCGGGGCCGAGTTCGGGCAGCAGTACTACGCGGGCTACCTGATCGAGAAGTCCCTCGCGGTCGACAACGTCTTCGTCTGGGCGATCATCTTCGCCGCTTTCGCGGTGCCGCGCCAGTACCAGCACCGGGTGCTGTTCCTCGGCGTTCTCGGTGCGCTCGTGCTGCGCGGCATCTTCATCGCCGCGGGCGCCGTGTTGATCGAGAACTTCTCCTGGATTCTCTACGTGTTCGCTGCGTTCCTGATCTTCACGGGCTACCGCATGATCCGCACCCGCAACGAGCACGCGCACCCCGAGAAATCCCAAGTGTTGCGC
The DNA here is from genome assembly GCF_004403145.1 of Cryobacterium sp. TMT1-62. Lineage (NCBI taxonomy): Bacteria > Bacillati > Actinomycetota > Actinomycetes > Micrococcales > Microbacteriaceae > Cryobacterium > Cryobacterium sp. TMT1-62. The sequence goes on from NZ_SOGZ01000006.1 coordinate 4,162, forward strand.
CTCTTCCGCCGCTTCATCCCGATGACCGAGACGTTCCACGGCCAGCGCTTACTCGTGCGCAAGAACGGCATTCTGCTCGCCACACCGCTGCTGGCGGTTCTCGTGCTCGTCGAGGTGACGGATGTCGTGTTCGCCGTGGACTCCATCCCGGCCATCTTCGCGGTCACCAGTGAACCGTTCATCGTCTTCACCGCCAACGCCTTTGCAATCCTCGGCCTCCGGGCGATGTACTTCCTGCTCGCCGACCTCATGCACCGATTCGTCTACCTGAAGATTGGTCTCTCGCTGGTGCTGATCTGGGTGGGCGTCAAGATGCTGCTGCTCGACGTCTTCTACATCCCGACGACCGTTTCCCTATCTGTGATCGCGCTGATCATCGCGGTGTCGGTCATGCTCAGCCTCCGGGCCACGCGGGGCCAGGGGCGGCGCGAGTTCGAGGCCGCTCCCGTCGGCTCGTTCCGCGAGGCCACCCCTGAGGAACTCGCCCAGATGGAGCCGGTCTGGCGCCGATCGGCCCGCACGCCCGAGCAGAAGGCACAGAATGCCGAGCAGAAGGCCGAACAGAAGGCTGAGCAGAAGAAGGTGAACGAGACCCTCCGATGACCGAGATGCTGCCCGAACCGCCGCCCGTTCCGTCGCCTGGACCGACGGATGCCCCCGGCAAGCCGTGGACGTTCCTCACCCACCACGCGCACCTGCTCCTGGCTATCGCGGGGAACCCCGATGCGCGGGTGCAGGAGCTCGCCGACACGGTAGGGGTGTCAACCCGGGCGGCGCTGAGCATCATGGCGGACCTGGTCACGGCCGGCTACATCCGCCGCGAACGGGTGGGGCGGCGCAATCACTACAGCATCGAGCGGAACCGGCCGTTCCGGCATCCGTCGACCGCGGCGCACAGCGTCGACGAGATGATCGCCGCGTTCAGCACATTCGCGCCGCCAACGCGATCGATCTGACCGCGACAGCGGATCAGGCCACAGGTTCGGTCGTCAAAACCTGTGGCCGGAGGCGGCTCGCGGCGATTGCGGCCGCGGCGAGACCGGTGATGAAGGTCGCGATGCCGAGCACGTAGAAGATCACGGTCACGTAGCCGCCCGGCTGGGCCGGTTCGAGGAAGGGATAGGTGTAGAAGCCGGTCAGGGTGCCCCGCACCACGGCGTAAGCCACCCAAGCCAGCGGGTAGATCAGGGCAACACCGAGGCGCTTCCAGGCCAGGGCCGGGCGCCCCGGCGAGAGGATCCAGTCCAGCGCGATGAAGATCGGCGCCCAGACGTGCAACACCTCGTTGGGCCAGCCGACACCGATGAAGCCATCGGAGACGACGTTGCGCAGCAGCGCGTTGTAGACGACCCCGGTGACGACCGCGTAGGTGAGTACCGACATTCGCACCACGGTGAGGAGTTGGGAATCCGTGCTTCGGCGAAGGGCGAGGGAACCTCCCACGAGCAGCACGACCACGTTCATCAGGCTCGACTGGATGGTGAAGTAGCCGAAATACTCGGTCGCCACGAAGGCGTCGTTCCAGAGCTGGTCGGTGATCTGCGTAATGATGCTCGCGAGGAGTAGCAGTCCCATGCCGATCCGCAGCAGACCGGAAAGCTGCCGGAAGGTGGAGGGCGATGCTGAGTCGGAGCCCACCGGAGAGATCGCTGTTGAAGTCACTGGAAAAGAATAGTGCGGACGAGCTGGGGATTTAGCAAGGCAGGCCGCTTGCCCGGAAGGGGGTCAGCAGCAGAGGCAGGATACTGTTGACGTTCATGCTTATTTAGTTCCTCTTATGAGTAGGCTCACGCTGAAATTCTCGCTGAGGACACGACAGGAAGGTCACAGTTGCTGGAAGTAACTGCGCTCCGCTGGACGCTCACCATCGCCGTCATTCTGGGTCTGCTCGCGTTGGACCTGGGTTTGGCCATCGCCCGGCCGCACGTCGTCAAGTTTCGGGAGGCCGCACTCTCGTCGGTGCTGTACATCGCGGTCGCGATCCTGTTCGGTCTCGTTTTCGCGGCGCAGGTGGGCTGGGGGTTCGGCGCGGAATACTTCGCCGGGTACATCGTTGAGAAGAGCCTGTCCATCGACAACCTCTTCGTTTTCGTGATCATCATGTCGACCTTCGCGGTCCCGGAAAAATACCAGCAGAAAGTTCTCATCTTCGGGATCCTGCTGGCACTCATTCTGCGGGCGATCTTCATTGCACTGGGTTCCGCCCTGCTTTCGCTGTTCTCATTCATGTTCCTGATCTTCGGTCTGGTGCTGATCTTCACAGCCGTACAGCTCTTCCGGCACCGTAACGTCGACCCTGACGTGCAAGACAACGTACTGGTCCGGGTGGCCCGTCGGGGCCTGACCGTTACCGACGACTATGTCGACGGTCGAATGTTCACGCGGAGCGCCGGCCGCCGCGCGGTGACACCGCTGTTTATCGTGCTGATAGCGATCGGCAGCACCGATCTCCTGTTCGCACTCGATTCGATCCCGGCGATCTTCGGAATCACCGATGAGGCGTACATCGTCTTCACCGCCAACGCCTTCGCGCTGCTCGGGCTCCGGGCGCTCTTCTTCCTCGTCAAGGGGCTTCTCGACCGGCTGGTCTACCTGTCGACCGGCCTGTCCCTCATCCTGGCCTTCATCGGTGTGAAACTCGTTCTGCATTGGGCACACGGCCTTGATGGCCGAGTGCCGGAGATCAGCACGAATCTCAGCCTGATCGTCATCGGTGTGGTCTTGACCGTGACCACGGTCGCCAGCCTGATCAAGACACGCCAGGATCCCACGGTGCGAGCTCATGCCGGCTCACTCCGGGCAGCGGATCATTCCGAGACTGAACCAGCGGATCAGCCCGACTCCGGGCACAAGAGTTGACGGGCAGGTGAGGGGCTGAGCCGCTGCCCGGCGAGGTCGGCCCCACGCCTGGATGTGCACCTAGAAGGGGAACAGCAGCCGGTGCAGGAACTGCCGGGTGCGTTCCTCCTTCGGGTGGCGCAGCAGCTGATTCGGGTCGCCATGCTCGACGATCCGGCCACCGTCGACGAAGGCCACCTCGGTGGCTACCTCGCGCGCGAATTCGAGTTCGTGGGTCACGATCACCATGCTCCAGCCCTCCACCGCCAGTTCCTTGATCAGGCGCAGAACATCGCCCACGAGTTCCGGGTCGAGGGATGACGTGGGCTCGTCGAAGAGCAGCAGCTGCGGGCGCAGGGCGAGCGCGCGCACGATGCCCACACGCTGCTGCTGGCCGCCGGAGAGTTCGAACGGGTAGCTGTCCTTCTTGGCGCTGAGGCCCACGCGGTCGAGCAACGCGAGCGCCTCCGCTTCGACCTCCGCCTTCGGGCGGCGCTGCACCACCACGGGCCCCTCCAGCACGTTCTCCAGTACGGTCTTGTGCGGGAACAGGTTGTAGTGCTGGAAGACCATGGCCGACCGGTCGCGCAGAGCCGCACGCTGACTCTTCCCCGGAATGGCTGCGAAGTCGACCGACAGTTCGTCGGCCACGTCGATCGTTCCGCCGTCGGCCAGTTCCAGGCCGTTCAGGCAGCGCAGGATGGTGGTCTTGCCGGAACCGGAGGGTCCGATCAGGGCGAGCACGTGGCCGCGACCCACCGTCAGCTCGATGGATTGCAACACCTGGTTGGCGCCGAAACTCTTCTGGAGCCCGCGCACGCGGAGCAGGGCGTCGGAGGTCGCCGCGGCATCCGGGGCCGTCGGTTCGGTCGGATCAATCGGATCAGTGGGGGACATAGCGGTCCAATCGCTTCTCGAGAACGCTCTGCACCGAGGACAGGCCCAGGCAGATCACCCAGTAGACCAGGGCGGCTTCGAGGTAGAGCAGCATGAATTCCTGGCTGAAGGCGGCCACCTGCTGTGCTTCGCGGAACAGCTCCGTGACCAGGATCAGCGAGGCGAGGGAGGTGTCCTTGACCAGGCTGATGAAGGTGTTCGACAGGGGCGGAACCGAGACACGGGCGGCCTGCGGCAGGATGATCCGGGTCAGCGCGCGACGGTGCGACATGCCGATCATGTAGGCCGCCTCCCATTGTCCCTTGGGCACCGAGAGGATGGCAGCCCGAATCACTTCGGCGGCGTAGCCGCCGACGTTGAGCGAGAACGCCATCACAGCGCTCGGCCACGGATCGATCAGGATGCCCAGCGACGGCAGGCCGTAGAAGATCACGAACAACTGGACCAACAGTGGGGTACCGCGCACGATCGAGATGTAGACCCGGGCGATGCCGGACACCCACCGGCGCCGGGAGAGGCGCATCAACGCCAGCCCGAGCGCGAGCGCCAGACCGATCGTGAACGAGGCGAGCGCCAGCGGGATGGTGCCGAGAATCGCCCCCTGCACGATGGGACCGAGCGAGGTCCAGAACAGGTCCCAGGCGGATTGGTTCATGGCTGGACGGGGTTACTGGGAAACGTCGGACCCGAAGTACTTCTCCGAGATCGACGTCAGGGTGCCGGCGGCGGCGAGCTTCTCGAGGGCCGCGTCGACGGCGTCCGTCAGCTCCGTGCTTCCCTTGACGAAAGCGAACGAGGTTGCGGACTTTTCGTCGGTGTTCGCGGCGACCTTGAGCCCGGTGGCGCCGGTCTGCTTCTGGTAGTCGAGGAAGGTAAGGTTGTCGTTCACGGTCGCGTCGACGCGGCCCTCTTCGACCAGGGCGACCGACTGGGCCCAGCCCTCGACGGCCTGCACACGTGCGCCGCTCTCGGTGGCGAGGGTGTTCCAGTTGCTGGTGAGCGACTGGGCGGTGGTCTTGCCGGCCAGGGTCTCGAAGGAGGTGATCGAGGTGTTGTCGCTCTTGACCACGATCACGCCGGTCGAGAACGTGTAGGGGGTCGAGAAGTTGTACTTGGCGACGCGTTCCGGGGTGGCCGTGACCTGGTTGGCGATGACGTCGAAGCGGCCGGCCTCGAGGCCGGCGAAGATGCCGTCCCACTGGGTTTCCTCGAACTTGGCCGTGACTCCGAGCTCGGCTGCGACGGCCTCGATGATCTCGACGTCGTAGCCGGCCAGTGCGCCGGAGCCACCCTCGTGGAAGGTGAACGGGCGGTACGTGCCCTCGGTGCCGATGGTGAGCACGCCCGCGTCTATGACGGAGGACAGCGAGGTGTCGGCGCCGGTGGTGGTTGCGTCGTCGGTGTCGGTGCTCGCGGAGCAGCCGGCCAGCGACACGGTGAGCGCTGTGAGTAATACCGCCGACAGGATCTTGAGCTTCATTTTTCTGGCCTAACCGAGGTTGCAGGTGCGTATTCATCGCCGAAAAGCGATGTCTGAAGACTAACAAGGAGTGCGCCCCGGTAAGTATTCCCGTGACGCGCCGCGTCACACACCGGTTAGGCCCCGGTCAATGGCCTTGCCGGGGATTTTGGGCCGGAATAGGCTGCGCTCGACCCGTGCACCCGATGTTCGTTCTCGGATGTGCAGGTACTCCGGTCCTTACCCGACCCGAATCGGCCCGACCCGAAGGAGCCTGCAATGAAGCTGACTGCCGACCAACACGACCGATCAGCAGCGGTGCTGCTGGGCATGGCCTGCGGGGACGCGCTCGGGGCCGGCTACGAGTTTGCCGGGCCGCTACCGGAAACCACCCCGGTCAGCATGCGCGGCGGCGGCGGCTTCCACTGGGTACCCGGCGAGTGGACCGACTACACGGCCATGGCGGTGCCGCTCGCGATCGCCGCGGCGGAGGGCGGGGATCTCAGAGACGACTCGGTCCTCGACATCGTCGTGGCCCAATGGGTGGCCTGGGCGAAATCGGCACCGTACGCGGGCGTGCAGTTGGGGGCGGTGCTCTCGGGCAGCGAGCCGAACGCCGACTCCGTGCGTCGCGGGGCGAGGGAGCAGCATGATCGCAACGGGCGCAGCGCCGGCAACGGATCGCTCCTGAGAACCGCGCCGGTGGCGCTGGCGTTCCTCGGCGATCCGGTCGCCTTGGCCGAGGCCGCGCGCCTGGTCAGCGAGCTGACGCACCGTGAAACCGAGGCAGGCGATGCCTGCGTGCTGTTCGGGCTCGCTTTGCGGCACGCCGTGCTCGAGGGCGAACTCGACATTCGGGTGGGCCTGTCCGCCCTGACGAGCGAGCGCCGCGCGGACTGGTCTACCCGGTTCGACGATGCCGAGCGTGAACGGCCCGCGGATTTCCCGGGTAACGGCTGGGTCGTGCAGACCCTGCAGGCTGCCTGGTCGGCGATCACGTACGCCCGGGGAACGGATGCCGGCCAGGTGCGTCGCGCCATCGAAGTCGCGGCGCGCGGCGGCGGCGACACCGACGCCGTAGCAGGTGTCGCTGGCGCGCTGACCGCCGCCCGCTGGGGGCTGGAAGCTGTGCCAACAACCTGGCGCCACCTGGTGCAGGGCTGGCCGGGGCTGCGCGGCGTTGACCTGGTGCGCCTGTCCATGCAGTCAGCCCACTGCGGAACGGTCGGGGGAGTCCGGGCCGACGAGGTCGGCTTGCAGCGCACGGTCAAGCTGCGCGCGCTGCGTTGACGTCAGGGCGAAAGCTTCAGTTCTCCGGCAGCTCAGGACTTCAACGCCAACGCGAACGGCAGCACGGCCGCCACCCCCTGGCGACGCAGTAGGCGGCCCGCAACCGTGAGCGTCCAGCGGCTGTCGGCGAGGTCATCGACGAGCAGGATCGGTCGGCCCTGCACCGTGTCGAGGGCCGCGGCCAGCTTCGGTCCCACCGCGAAACGGTCCCAGACGTTGGAGAGCCGGTAGGCGCTGTTGCCGCCCGCCGTGCCGGTGGGGCCGCCGTTCACGAGGTCGAGCGAGCCGAGCCAGGGCAGGCGGCCGGCCTCGGCGAACGCCCGAGCCACCGATCCGACCAGCAACGGATGCCGCCGCGAGGGCACGCTCACCACCGCGGCCGGCCGTTCGTCCCAGCCCCACTCCACCAGCACGCGGATGCAGGCCTGGATCAGGGCTGGGCTCGCCGGGGCATCCGTGGACGGCGCGTCGGAGGACTGGGTGGCGAACAGGTCGCGTAGCGGGCCGCCCCAGCCCAGATCGGTGAGGCGGGCGAGGGCGCGGCCGGGCAGCATCCGTTCGCCGGTCGGGATGTTGCCGCGCACGTTCACGCCCAGGCTCGCCACCCCGGTGGGCCACTGCGCGCGCGGCTCGAGAGCCACGCCGACCCGGTCGAGGGCCCGGGCGGCGGCCGAGGTCATCTCGGGCCGCACGTCGCCGGGGAACCAGGCCGTGGTGCAGTTGTCGCAGCGGCCGCAGGCCACCGCGGTGTCGTCGTCGAGCGCGCGCTGCAAGAATTCCATCCGGCAGCCGGTGGTGCGCTCGTAGTCGAGCATCGCCTGCTGCTCGCTCACCCGGGCGGCGGCGATGCGTTCGTAGCGTTCCCGGTCGTAGAACCAGGGCCGGCCGGTGGACACCCAGCCGCCGGTGACGCGGCGCACGGCGCCGTCGACGTCGAGCACCTTCAGCAGCAGCTCGAGCGGGCTGCGCTTGAGGTCGACGCGGGCCTCGAGCGCCGGTGTGGACAGCGGGGCCAATCCGTGCTCCGTGAGCGCCCCGATCACGGCTTCCGCCTTGTGCTGGCTGGGCATCGAGGAGGTGGCGAAGTACTGCCAGATGTCTTCGTCTTCGACTCCGGGCAGCAGCAGCACGTCGGCGTTCTCGGTGGCGCGGCCGGCGCGGCCGACCTGCTGGTAGTAGGCCACGGGGGAGGAGGGGGCACCCAGGTGCAACACGAAGCCGAGGTCGGGCTTGTCGAACCCCATGCCCAGGGCGCTGGTGGCGACGAGGGCCTTGACCTTGTTGCGCTTGAGCATGCCCTCGGACTCCTCCCGCTCCGCGGTGTCGGTCTGCCCGGTATAGGCGCGCACCGGGTGCCCGGCCTCCCGCAGCAGACGTGCGGTGTCTTCCGCCGCCGAGACGGTGAGGGTGTAGATGATGCCGCTACCGGGCAGCTCGTCGATGTGGCTGAGCAGCCAGGCCAGCCGGGTGCGCGAGTCGGGCAGGCGCAGTACGCCGAGGCGCAGAGATGCCCGGGCGAGCGGGCCGCGGATGGTGACCACCTCAGCGCCTGCCACGCCGGTTGCGCCGTTTGCGACCGTCGCGCCGGTCGAGACGAGCTGTGCCGCGACATCCGTCACCACGCGGCTGTTCGCCGTGGCCGTGGTCGCCAGCACCGGCACCCCGGCGGGCATCTGGGCGATCAGGTCGCGCAGGCGCCGATAGTCGGGCCGGAAATCGTGGCCCCAGTCGGAGATGCAGTGGGCCTCGTCGACGACGAGCAGGCCCACCCGGGCGAGGAGCGCGGGGAGCTGCTCGTCGCGGAACTTCGGGTTGTTGAGTCGCTCCGGCGACACCAGCAGCACATCGACCTCGTCGTCGATCAGCTGCTGCTGCGCCTCTGCCCACTCGTGCGGGTTGGAGGAGTTGATCGACACGGCGCGCACCCCGGCCCGGGCTGCCGCGGCCACCTGGTCGCGCATCAGGGCGAGCAGCGGCGACACCAGGATGGTGGGGCCGGCTCCCTGGCGGCGCAGCAGCAGCGTGGCGACGAAGTAGACGGCCGACTTGCCCCACCCGGTGCGTTGCACGACCAGGGCCCGTCGGCGCTGGTCGACGAGGGTCTCGATCGCCTCGAACTGTCCCTCGTGGAAGTCGGCGTCGTCACGCCCGACCAGGTTGCGCAGAATCTCGAGGGCGGCGGCGCGGGTGTCGGTCATCCGTCCAGCTTCGCAGATGCTGGTGACAGCGCGCCGGGCGCCAGGCCTCGCGGCGCAGGTTATGGAAGCGGGCGCACGGACGAACGTGCGCCTGCTTCCCCAGGGTGCGCCGCGACGCCGATCCTGCGAGCGCGGCTACAGTGCGTCGAGCCGGGCGGCGACGTCGGCCGGGAAGCCGCCCGTGCCGATCGGGCTCCACCGGCTGGGGGTGATGCGGATCAGGGACTTGTCCTGAAGCGCCATCGCCGCCCGGTACTCGGCCCAGTCGGAGTGCTCGCCGGAGATGCAGCGGAAGTACTCGACCAGCCCGTCGCCGGCCTCGGGCATGTGCAGCACCTCGGCGTCGCCGTCGACCTGGATCCAGCCGCCGTCCCAGTCTTCCGAGAGCACCAGTACGGAGGCAAGCACATTTCGCTCCGCGTTGCGGGTTTTCGCCCGGGCAGGATAGGAGGAGATCACGATTCGGCCGGAGGGGTCGACCCCGCCGGTCACGGGCGAGATCTGCGGGCGGCCGTCGGTGCGGGTGGTGGCCAGCAGCATCCGGTGCCTCGGGCGCACGAAAGCGAGCATCTCGGCGAGGTCGACTGTGGTGGTGGTTGCAATGTCTCTGGCCATGATCCAAGGCTACGGCAGAGCGGATGCCCGACACGATCGGTCGCATCAGGCTCCGCGGCCACACCTCGCTATGCTCGCACCGTGAAGGTCGTCCAGGAACTCGAAACACGCATGCACCCCGACTCCGTCGCCGGGTTCCGCCTGGTGCTCGCGGAGGCACGGGTGACCGACTCCATTCTGCTGCCGGTGCGGGCGATGGAGCGCATGGTGGCGCCCGTGCAGTGGATGCTGCGCCGCGTCGGTGAGCACGGTATCCGTCTGACCCAGGCCGGCTACCTCCCGCCCGCGGTGGTCGTGGAAGCCTCGACCCAGCTCGACTGGGGCTGGCCCGTCACGGCCAGCCGGGAGAGCCACTTCCTGCCTCTGCTGGAGTTGCGCGCACACCTGCGCAGCGTGGGCCTGCTCCGAGTGAGCAAGGGGATGCTGCTGCAGACCAGTCGCGGCCGGGCGCTCGTCGAGGCGCCGCGCGATCTGTGGTGGCATCTGGCCAGAACCGCGCACCAGAGTCGCGACCCGGCCGAGTCCGACGCCACCAGGCTGCTGCTCCTACTCATCGCGCGGCGGGGTTTTGACGAGGCCGAGCTGTTCAAACAGCTGCTGGCCCTCAGTTTGGAGACCATCGGTTGGGTGCGGGCCGACGGTGCCCCGCTCTCCAGTGACGCGGCCTTCAACCTGGTGCTGCCGAAGTGGCGCTTGCTGCGCCGACTCGGTGTGTTCGATGCCGGCACCAGCAGTTACACGCGCTGGATCGTCACGCCCGGTGGGGCCGCGTTCGCCCGGGCGGCCCTGCAGTCCGAGGTCTGAGGCGCGCCGCGGACCACCATGCATGAGGCCGACGGGGAGCACGAATAACGCCTGACCTCACTACGGGTTGCAATAGTCGCACCATTGCGGGTCGGCGGTGGCCTGGCCACGCGGTATCCGGGTCCTGTGGGTACAGCGTCCGCAGCCGTGGAGGTCCGCGGCGATCAATGTGGTCGCTGATCTACAGTCGGAACAGGGAACGCCGCGTTCGATGTCTACCTGACCGAACCCAGGTGCTTGACACAGGGAGCAGGGTGTAACGAGGCGACGAGCCATCTGATAACTCAGCCTGCGAATCGTCTCTGCCCGCGCTGGCGATTTGTGCGCTCGGTAGTCCGGCAGAATCGTGACGGTGGACTGGTCCGTCAGAAGCATGTCGACGGTTTCCTCGAGGTCGCTGAGTTGCGTGAAGTTCTTGTAGACAGTCAGGTGATTATCGTTTGTGCTCTGCACGATCACTCCCTGTTCGGGGAATCCCGCGGCTGACGCGAACGCGAGAGCGCTGTCGGCGTTGTCGACGCGTCTGCCTCCAGGCAGCGCGGAGATATTCACGGCGCCCTCGACGAGTTCCAACCCCAGGGTTTTGTCGATGAACAGGAGAATCTCCGTGTTTTCAACGAGAGGACCGAATCCGGAGCTGAAGCTGCCTTCGGAGGCAAGTCCAAGAGTGGTGCCGGCGATCTGCATACCCAGTCGCGCTTTGGCGCGGGCTGCCGAGCGGGGGCTGAGGGTGCGTGGGATATCGCCGGCGAAGGTCCCGAACTGGTCAGTGTTCAGGCCCCCCGCAGCGCTGACTGTCGCGCCGAGAATGTCGCGGAATGCCTGTTGGGCGAGGTGCTCCTTGCCGTGCATGGTGGCGAAGGTGATCAGGCGCCCAGCATAGTAGGCGTGGGAGGAAGTCATTGGAAGTAGTCGGGCCTTGAGACGTAGGTCTCGGCGACGAACATGACGCCGCTGGAGGTGTTCAGCAGCTCGCGCACGGCGTTGATGAGTTCGTCGGCTTTGTCGGGGGGCAACACGGTGATGAGCATGGTGAGGGTGTCGTACTCGTTGAAGAGCAGGGATCCAGAGTGTTGTCCGTGGTGTCCGATGCCGGAGACACCGGAGACGGAGGTGTACCCGGTGGCGCCGGCGGAGGAAACCAGCTCGCGGATGGCGGGGGCGTCGCGCGCAGGCACGACGATCTCCAGTCGGGTCATCTTGGTGAGATTGTTCATGTGTGTGGTCCTTCCATCGGGGTGGCAGTGGCGGCGGGAGTAGCGGTTGCGGTCGCTGTGAAGCCGTAGGCGGTATAGCGGTGCCAGAGGGCAGCGGGGTGATCTCGTGCGGTGAGGGTGATCCAGTCATTGTCGAAAAGATCTCGCAGGACTTGGTTGCGCGAGATGATCTCTCCGATGCGGGCCAGCGGTGCTTCGACAACGACGGTGAGGCGCATCGGCTCATGGAACAGCTCCGTGCCCAGACCCACGGATTGCCACGGCAGGCCGCGGCGGAGGTCGCCGCTGTGGCCCGAGATCACGCCGAGTGTGCCGATGGCGTTGTGGATGGTTTTCGTTCCTGCGCCGAGAGTGTCGGGGTTCAGGGCTGTGAAGTAGTACTGGTGGTTGATCCACTGCGCCACGACGAGGGGGGCGGTCATGATCGTCTCCAGGGCGGCCCCGGTGGGATCCAGTTCGGTGCGGTAGGAGTGCAGGAACACCCGCCGGCCCAAATCAACGTTCCTGGTTATATCGCGGGGTCCGATGATCATGGTGGCGTTTCCCGCCAACCCGAGCTCTGGATACACCTCAGCCCAGTCGTGGGCACGTCCGCGCAGTCGTGCGGGGGAATGCCGGGGTGATGCTCCCGGTAGGTGCCGGGCGCGTTCGGTCACCAATTTGTCCGCCGCGGTGCGCTGAAGCTGCTCGAAGCGGTCTGCCGAACTCGTGTGGCTGTCGGGGATCAGGTGGCGGTCGAGCACGGTGACCATGTCGCTGACGGTGTTGTGTTCGGCGGCCACGAAGAACGTGTCGAAGGGAATCGGCAGCCCGCGGTCGGCGAGCAGCAGTCGCACCTCGGGGTCGTTGAAGATGGCGGCGGCGGCGCGGGCGTTGGCGTGCCCCGGATTACCGCCGCACGCGCCGCAGTCCAGTGCGGACTGGTAGAGGTTGTTCTCCGATTCGGAGCCGTGACCTGCCAAAACGACCAGCGGGGCGAACTGGGACAGGCCCATCATCCGCAAGGCCGTTTCGGCCAACGTGGCACGCTCGTCCAGCGTGAACGCGTCCGCGATCGTCACGTCACTGCGCAGGTCCCGGGGCGAGAGGGAGAGGGCGCGCACGATCCGTGCGTGGATGCGCGGGGTGAGGGTGCGCAGGATGCTGATGCCGCCGTAGAACCATCCTGCCGTTTCCGCGAACGCGAACGGTGTCGCCGCTGTCGAGTCCGCCGTATGCACGGCATGCCGCAGGGCGTCTCGGAATTTTCCAGCGGCAACGACTCTGTGTGCTTGTTCGTGGTCGACGGGGATCTCGGTGATGTGGTGGCGCGCGCTCAGCAGTGCCGGGAGCGAGTCGATTGCTCCGCGCGCCTGGTAGCGGGCGAACCGGATGGGGACGCCGAAGAAGCCGGCGAAACCGAACGTCTCGACGGAGGAGCTTTCTTCGAGGTGGCGGCGCAACCCCTCGGACCGGGGGTCGATGCACATCACCAACTGCACGTTGCGGCCGTCCCGGGTCTCGACGGTGGAGCGGAGTGCCCCGATCAGGGCGGTGCGGTAGTTCAGTTCGTAGGCTTTCTGCCAGGTGTACCGCTGGTCGGTTATCGGATGGGTGGACAGAACCCGAGCGACCGCGGCGACGTCCTCGCGGCTCGGCCGTGCGGCGGTAAGCGCCTGCGCAACCCGTTCGGCCCGCAACCAGAACGGTGCCGAGGTCAGCGTGGTGTGGTCGCGCTGTGCCGTCTGTGTTGTCTGGTCGGCTGCTGGGGTAATTCCGAGCGCAACCTGAACCGTGAATCGGACGGCCAGGTACGAGGTCAGGTCGATGTCGCCGACCTTCTCGGCCCGCCATTTGATGTGCCCGACCCACCCGGGCAGGTGCCCGAGTGCGGTCCGAAGGGCACGTGGGACGTCGGCCGCCGTGATGCCGAGGCGTTGCAGGGCGTGCGCCAGCGCCGCGTCCGGTTCGGGCGAAAGTGTGGTGAGGGTGCGCCGAACCGTGCGGGGGAGGGACGGATCGAGGCAGGCCAGGGTTCGCCAGGCCCGGTAGAACCCGTCGGCATGGTGTGGCATGGGCCACGCCGGGTCCGGGCACAGATAGCCGGCAACCCAGACGGCCAGGTATTCATCGAGCCACGTCAGCTCCGCCACCGCAACCGGTTCGGGCTCAGGTGCGGCTGCGACCAGGCGCATATCGAGTTCGGCAACCCGGACCGCGGACACGGCTGCGGTGCCGATCCGCAAGCGTCGGTCGGCCAGCTGGGGGATACGTTCGAGGAGTGCTGCGTCGATGTCATCACGGGTGATTCGACCGCGCTGATAGTCAGCCAGGTAGGCGCTCCCGGAGCGGGTGGTTGCCGCCTCCGCGGTTGTTTCGGTCTCGAATGGGTAAGATTCGCGGCCGGCCAGCGGGTTCACGGCGATGAAGGAGTCCAACGGCCAGGCCGGAACGATGTCGTGGGCGGCGGCAGCGACCTGCGCGCGTAGGATCAGACTCACAGGGGTGCTCCAGTTCTGATGGGGTTACGGGGCAGGGAGGCGGCAAGTGCGGACGTGTAGACACGATCGCGCAGCCAGACCGCACCGGTGCTGCTTCGAGCCAGCAGCTCGACGGCGATCAGGCCGACCGCGGGCAGAACGAGCAGCCAGCCAGGGGCCCCCTGGACCGGCACCCCGGGTTGCAGTGCTCCCGTGAACAGGTGCAGGAAGGCTACGTAGCCGATTCCGACGGCCGCCGTCACCGTGGTGCCGACCACCATCGTGCGGATCGAGAAGTGGGTTGCCAGTGCCACGGCCAGGGTGACGCCGGCGGTCAGGGCGACGAACGCCAACAGGCCGATGCTGGAGGGCGACACGGCGGGGGAGAGCACCAGTTTGGCTGCCACGAGTACGGCGACCGTTACGGTCACGGAGATGGCCACCGCGAGGCCCGCCACCAGGCGCGACGGGGCTGTGCGGGTGGGAAGGTCGCGGTCGGTGGCGTGCTGTCGCACTCCGGTTCCCGCGCCGAGGAAGAGTGTCGATTTGTACAGGGAGTGGGCAACCAGGTGGAAGATTGCAGCCGCGAACAGGCCCAACCCGCAGGCCATGATCATGAACCCCATCTGCGCCATCGTGGAGAATACCAGTCGGCCCTTCACGTCCGGGCGTGCCAGGCGCACCGCCGACGCGAACACCAGGGTGGCCGCGCCCACCACGCAGACGACGATCATCACGGACCGGTGAGGGGCGACCGCCGGCGCGAATCGCAGAAGCAGGATGGCGCCCGCGTTGACCACCCCGGCATGCAACAGCGCAGAGACCGGTGTCGGGGCGCCGAGAGTGAACGGCAACCAGCCCTGGAATGGGATCTGGCTGGATCGGGCCAGGGCGGCGAGGACCAACATTACCGCGAGGGTGAGCTGGGCCGGCGCGCTCAGGCCGGACGCACCGGCGCCGAGCTGATCGAAGGACACGTCCCCGCCGGCACCAACGAGCAGCACTGCCACCGCGAGGAGGAACGCGGTGTCGGCGGCACCAAAGCGAACCGCGGTGCGCCACACACCCTCCCGCGCCTGTGCCAGCGGCCAGTAGGTGGCCAGAAGCAGCACAAGTGCGGCGCCGGCGCCGACCCAGGCGCACGCGAACAGGGCCACGGACCCTGCACACACCATCAGCACGGTGAACCCGGTGAGCAGGTTCGCGGTCACCACGAACCAGACCTGACGAGGATCCCCGCGCAGGTAGCGCACGGCGAACCCCTGAATGAGGGAGGACAGCCCCAGAACGAGCATCGACATGATCAGTGCCAGGGCATCGAGTTGCAGGCTTGTCTCCCCGAAGCCCACCTGGATTGAACCCGTCCACAGGGTCGACACGGCAATGGCGACGGCTGCCGTAAAGACGAACCCCAGACCGACGACCGCCGCGGCAATGCGAGCGACCAGATCACCGCTCCGGCCGAGACGCCCGGCGATCGCTGAGGCGAGCACGGCAACCCACGGCCCCGCCAGGACCATTGCCACCGTCGCATTCTCGTTCAAAGCTGCTCCTTCTCTCACGATTCATAAAACACGAAAAACATAGCACGCATCGAGTGTCGGGATTCACGTGTGAGGAAACAATGGTCAGTTGGGTGAGAATAGGAGAATGGCGCAGTGGACGTTTTTAACCAATCACGCGCACGTGCTGTTGTGCGTGGCGGAGAACCCGAATGTGCGATTGCGCGACGTCGCGGCCCAGGTGGGCATCACGGAGCGGGCGGCTCAACGCATCGTCACCGAACTCGAAGACGCCGGTTATCTCGAGCGCGAACGGGAGGGACGGCGCAACATCTATCGCCTCAACACGGGAATGCCGCTTCGCCACCCTCTGGATCGTGGTCACCGCATCGGGGAATTGCTGGCCGCCTTCGCCAACCCCGAGGCTGCCCCGAGCGGCCTTGGCCCACAGGGATAGTGGTTTCAGGAGTCCGGGACAACCGACGCTAACCGAGCGGGAAATCGCGGGTCTCGCCGGGCGCAAGCACGGCCTCTTTGCCCTCGACCCGTACCCGGATCGGAGCGGCGCCGCCTGCCCGCAGCTGCAGGCGCACGTTGCCGGGAGTCAGCTTCAGCCGGATCGGCTGTTCCCGGTAGTTGATGGCGAAGGTGACCTCCGCGAGCTCCTTCGGCAGCACGGGATGCAGCCAGAGCATGTTCTCCCGGATCTCCAGCCCGGTGTAGCAGCGCACGACCATGTCGATCGATCCGGCCATCGCGCCGAGGTGGATGCCCTCGTGGGTGGAGCCGCCGAGGATGTCGCCAAGGTCGCTGTCGAGGGCCCGGGTCAGATAGTCCCACGACCGTTCCCGGTCGCGCCGGGCGTCCAGCCAGGAGTGCACCACGTTACTGAGCGTGGAGCCGTGCGTGGAGCGTGCCGAGTAGAACTCGACCGTTCGCACAATCGCCTCCGGCGGCAGTTCGTAGCCCATGGTCTCAAGCAGTTCGCGCAGCTCCTCGGCGGAGAGCAGGTAGAGCAGCATGAGCACATCGGCCTGCTTGGAGAGCCGGTAGTTGTTCGTGCTGTCGCCCTCGGCGTTGAGGATCAAGTCGAGGCGGGCGATCGAGGGATACCGGGCCCGGTAGGCGTCCCAGTCGAACTCGGGCAGGCCCTCGTAGCCCTCGAACTGGCTGATCACGCCGTCGGCGTGGAACGGCACCCGCAGCCGCAGGCTGATCCGGGCCCACTGGTCGACCTCGTCCGGCCGCAGTCGCAGCCGGTTCCAGAGGGGCCCGCAGTACCGGTTCTGCAACAGAGTCACGGTGTCGACCGCGCGGTGCAGTACCCACGCGGTCATCACGTTCGTGTACGCGTTGTTGCGGAGGCCGTGGCCCGACGCCCCGGGGTAACCGTCGTGGAACTCGTCCGGCCCCATCACCCCGTCAATGTCGTAGCGGTCGTCCACCTCGTCGTAGCGGGCCAGGCTGGCGAAGAAACGAGCCACTTCGAGCAGCATTTCGGCACCCTGCTGAATCAGGAATTCGGTGTTGCCGGTGGACTGGTAATACTCCCAGATGCTGTAGGCCACGGCGAGGCCCACATGCCGCTGGTTCTGGGAATTGTCGGGCATCCATTGCTGGTTCAGCGGGTTGAAGAGGTTCGTCGGGGTCTCCTCGCGCCCGTCGATGCCGCTCTGCCAGGGGAACATCGCGCCCTCGCGGCCGATGCCCCGTGCGGCCGCGCGGGCCTCGCCCAGGCGCCGGTACCGGTAGCCGAGCAGGGCGCGGCTCAGGTCGGGGCGGCGCAGGGTGAGAATCGGGTAGACGAACAGCTCGTCCCAGAAGACGTGCCCGCGGTACCCCTCGCCGTGTAGCCCTCGGGCCGGCATGCTCGCGTCGAGGTCGGCGTCGACGGCCGCCACCGTCTGCAGCACGTGGAAGGTGTTCAGGTTGAGCGCGAGCGACTGGTGATCGCTCGCGCGCATGCCCACCGCGAACTCGTCCCAGAGCACCTGCCAGGCCCGTTCGTGCGCCTCCAACAGGTCCGCCGGGTGCGGCAGGCGCCGCAACCAGATGGCCACCGCCCGGGCCGGCGAGGCGATGGCCCGGTCGCGGGAGGTGGTGACGACGACCGTCTTCTCCACCCTGACCGGATGCCCCGGCTCCAGATCCAGGGTGAACTCGTGCGCCACCCAGCCGGCGTCGTCGGTGAGCAGGTGCCGCGGGGGCTCGACCGGCTGCTCGTCCCTCCGCACCCGGGTGCGGGCCGCCAGGGCGATGTGGATGCCGGACTGCGTGGTCTCCATCTCGAGCAGCACGGTCTCGGCGTCGATTTGCGTGCCGGTGTGGGGAATCAGGTGAGCGTTGGTGAGAAGCCGGTCGGCGGCAACATTGCGGTTGAAGACCCGGCCCTCGAGGGCCGAGCGCACGGTCACCGGGCCGGTCCAGTCCTCCGCCTCGAACGTGGTGTCGAGCACGGCCACATGCGGGGCGGCCTGGGACACGAACCGCCGGGAGGTCACCCGGGTGGTGCGCCCCGCCTCGTCGCGCAAACGGATGACCCGGGTCAGCACGCCGCGCCGCAGGTCCAGCTCCTGCAGATAGGTGACCAGCTCGGTGTGGCCGACGTCGAACCAGTCCCCGTCGGCCACCCTGAATCCCAGCGGCAGCCAGTTGGGGGCGTTGACCAGGTGCTCGTCTTCGACGGTGCGCTCGCCGAGGGTCGTCTGCACCCGGTTGTAGACGCCGGCGAGGTAGGTTCCGGGGTAGTGCACGCCGTCGTCGGTGGACTCGGCCGCCGCGCCGCGAGTGCCCCAGTAGCCGTTTCCGAGTGTGCAGAGCGCCTCCCGCAGCCCCTCGGTCGCGGGGTCATAGCCGATGTAGCGCAGCAACCACGGGTCGCTGCCGGTCTCGCCTCCGGCCCAGCCGCGGTTCTTCCCGGTCAGAGCGGGGTCCAGGCCGGCCAGGTCCAGGTCGGCGAGGTCGGTGAGCACGAGATCGGCGCCGGCCGAGCGCAGCCGGCTGTCGCCCGTACGCTCCATGCCGATGACCAGGGCGAATCCGCCGCGCGCCGCGGCCTGCACCCCGGCCTCGGAGTCTTCGACGACCACTGTGCGGTCCGGCGTCACGTGCAGTCGCCGGGCCGCCTCGAGGAACAGGGCCGGGTCGGGTTTGCCGGCCAGGCGCATCCGCACGGCGTCGGTGCCGTCGACCGTGACGTCGAATAGGCCCGTAAGGCGCGCCGCGGTCAGCACGGCGGCGCTGTTGCGGCTCGCTGTCACGAGGGCCACCGGCAGCCCCTGCTCTTTCAACCGGCGCAGCAGCTCCAGCGTGCCGGGGAACGCCTGCACGCCGCCGACGGCGAGCTCGCGGGTGAACAGCTCCTGCTTGCGGCCGGCGAGAGCGTCGATGGTCGCCCGGCCATGCGTCGGTTCGATCCCGCGCGAGGCCAGGAACGCACGGATGCCGTCCTCCCGCGCCCGCCCGTCGACGTACCGCCGGTAGTCGCTCTCGATTTCGAACGAAGGCACCGGCGACTTCGTCAGCCCCGGCAGTGCCTCGTCGAACAGGGCCTTCCACGCCCGGGCGTGCACGGCGGCCGTGTCGGTGACCACGCCGTCGAGGTCGAAGATCACGGCGTCGAAGGCGGCGCGGGCCGGGTGCGGCGGCTGGCTCGGCTGGTTCATGGGCGCTCCTCTGGGCCGTGAATGCCTGGCCGTGACTGCTCGGCCCTGAATGTGGACATAGTACGCAGGGTGGTTGGATATGACCCATGACATCCACACCGGACTACATCGACGATTTCGCCGAGTTCATCACCGCCTCCCCGTCGTCGTACCACGCTGCCGCGGAGGTTGCCCGACGCCTGGACACCGCCGGCTTCGACCGGGTGAGCGAAACCGAGGAGTGGTCCGGTGCGCCCGGACGGCGCTACCTCGTGCGCGACGGCGCGGTCGTCGCCTGGGTGCAGCCGGACGGGGCCGGCCCGACGACACCGTTTCGCATTCTGGGGGCGCACACCGATTCGCCCGGTTTCAAGCTGAAGCCGAAGCCGACCATCGGCGCCCACGGCTGGCTGCAGGCCGGGATCGAGGTCTACGGCGGTCCTCTGCTCAACTCCTGGCTCGACCGCGAACTCGAACTCGCCGGCCGCCTCACCACCATCGACGGCACCGAACACCTCGTGCGCACGGGCCCGTTCTGCCGCATCCCGCAGCTGGCCATCCACCTGGACCGGGACGCCAACGCCGGCCTCACTCTCGATCGTCAGCGGCACCTGACCCCGGTGTTCGGAGTGGGGGAAACGAGTCAGGCCGACCTGGTCGGGCATCTGGCGGGCCTGGCCGGGCTGGCGGGAGAGGAGGTCGCCGGCTACGACATCCTCACGGCCGACACGGCCAATCCGGCCCGGTTCGGCCTCGGCCGCGAACTCTTCGCCGCGGGGCGCATGGACAATCTCTCCTCGGTGCACGCCGGCCTGGTCGCCCTGATCGGAGCCCCGGCACCGGCCGGTCAGATCCTGGTGCTCGCGGCCTTCGATCACGAGGAACTCGGTTCTGAGACCCGAACGGGTGCGAGCGGGCCGCTGCTGGGCGATATCCTGACCCGGATCGGGGCAGGACTCGGGGCATCCGTCAGTGATCGCCTGCGCGCCTACGCCGGCTCGTGGTGCGTGTCGGCCGACGCGGGTCACTCGGTGCACCCGAACTACCCGGAGAAGCACGACCCGGCGAACATGGTCGTCGCCGGGGGCGGCCCGCTGCTGAAAATCAACGCCACTCAGCGCTACGCGACGGATGCGGCGGGTGCGGCCCTCTGGGCCCGAACCTGCGCGCAGGCCGGCGTGGAATACCAGGAATTCGTGTCGAACAACACGGTGCCGTGCGGCTCCACAATCGGCCCGCTGACCGCCACGCGGCTCGGCATCCGCACGGTCGACGTGGGTATCCCGCTGCTCTCGATGCATTCCGCCCGCGAATTGTGCCACGTGAGCGACCCGGTCGCTCTCCGGAAGGCGATCGGCGCGTTCTTCGCCTCGGAGGTCTAACGGCAGGCCGCACGTGGCTGGCCGGCGTCGAACTCGTTCGGGGTGCCGCGGGGCGTCACAGCGCGTAAGCCGACTGGCGGACTCCATGCACGGGATGCCCGGAGCGGGACTCCACGAGGTCCTTGTCATCGGCGAGTTCGCAGTCGCCCTCGTGCACGATCACCGGCCAGACGATGCGCCGGTCGGTTCCGACTTGGGCTGTGCCGCCGATCCCGCACTCCCGGCAGTGGACGGTGAGTACCCAGTCGTTTTGTCTCATGCTTGGAGGTTTCCTCACAGAGAGGAAATCATCAAGGGGGTGTACTTTCACCCCGCGATATGCAAAACAGTTCAGCGTATGCTGATGCGGCCCAGAAGGTGCTCGGCAATCGCTCGGTAGCCTGCGTCATTGGGGTGGAAACGATCGCTCGTGCCGCCGAAGACATCCCGTCCGGCGGGGCCGCGATTGGCCTCGATCAGATAGAGGTCGTAGAGGCTGACGAAGGCGCCGCCTTCTCGGGCGCACTCGTGGTCGATGATGTCGTTGTACGCGTCGGTCTCATCCGCGCTGCCCCAGGTGCCAACGCAGACGAGGGGGACGCCCGGAGATTCGGTGTGCACGCGGTCCAGGAGTGACCGGTAGCTGAGCGCGAACTCGTCGGGCGCGGTCTGGTCAAGCACGTCGTTGGTGCCCAGCTCGACCACGGCCAGGTCGAGGTTCTCCGGCACATCGACCAGCCTGGATACCGTGCGGGTGGTGGCACCGGCCCGATTCTTGTGGAATTCCTGAACCGGGCCGCCCTCTGCGAGCGCATCGACCATCAGCGGACGGAAGCCCAGGTCTTGCAGTTCCGCGTTGAGGCCGTAGCTGATCGAATCGCCCACGAACAGCACGCGCAGGGGGCGGTCAGTGGGGCGGGTCACCTGCACGTCCCCGTCGGTCTCCGAGAGGTCGGGGTTGACGGCTGCGAAGATTCCCAGTGAGGTCAGAACGAGGGCAGCCAGCCCGATCACCAGCAGTCGGAAGGGGAAGCGGCGAGTGCGAGTCGCGCCCGTACGCGAGAGGTCAGGGCGCGGAGGCATCCGTGCAGTCTAGGCGGGGTTCTCGGCGGAGAGACGCGCGATACGGGCCCGGGCGGCATCCTCTGAGGTCGACGACCGGCCAAGGAGCAGGCGCACCAGGCGGAGAACGGCTCCGGTGCCCCAGATCACCGGGAGCAGGGAGCGCCGCAGGCCGAGCAGCTCGCGGTATTCGCGGGGGATCGAGGCGACGGCGCCGGCGAACATGACCCGGTAGAAGGGCATCATGGCGGGCCGGAGCGGAGGATTGCGAATGAAGCGCACCGCCTCGGCCACGCGTTCGTCGCTCTTGAGGATGCCGGCATCCTTGAACGCATCCAGCTGTGCCTGCAGTTCGGACGCGGAGCGCGGCGGATTGTGCACGCCGACGAGTTCTCCGGCCTTGGCCCATTCGCGCACGTAGCTATCGGCCCCGCCGGGGATAGGGTCGCCCCAGAGTGTGTGCGAGGCCAGGAAGGCGTCGGTGAAAACGATGTGCACCCAGGCGAGCAGTTCGGGGTCCCCGGCGGCATAGGGGCGCTCGATACCGTGGGCGTCGCGGTAGGTGCCGGTGACCCGGTCGTGGAAGCGCCCAACGCGGGACGACTCGTGCTCGGCCAGGGTCGTGTCGGCGAAGGTCACGGTGACGAGCCACTGAATGGTGCCGGAGAGCCGTCCGAGCGGGTCTTCCCGATAGCGCGACCAATCGTGCACGCCGGCCATCGCGCCGGGATGAAGGGTCTGCATGAGCAGGGCACGGATGCCGGCGACCATCGTCGCCATCCCACCATGCACGGCCCAGGAGGCGGAGCCCGGACCGAAGAAGCCGATATCGTCGCCCTGTTCGATTTTTTCGACCCACTGCGGGCGACCAGACCCGTTCCCCGAAAAGGTCACCAGAAGATGCGACCGCCAACTGTCCACGAACCTGCCCATGGTCCGAGGCTAACCCGTCGCGGCTGGGCATCGGCCTCGAACCTTGCGTGCGGCAAAGCATCTAAACTCGAAGCCATGGCAGTGCCTCGCTTTCTGTTCGCCGACCAGCTCGGCCCGCATTTCGACGACGGCGGACCGATCCTGATGGTGGAGTCCGTCGGCGTTCTCGGTCGGCGCCCCTACCATCGCGCCAAGGCGCACCTCATTCTCAGCGCCCTCAGGCACCGGGCCAGGGAGCTCGGTGATCGGGTCGAGTACCTGCGCGCCGAGCACTACCGGGATGTGCTGGCCGGCCGGGACCTTGAGGTGGTCAACCCCACCTCGTGGGGTTCCCGCGCGCTGGTTCACGAGCTCGGCGCGCGGGTGCTGCCCAGCCGCGGCTTCGTGACCAGTGAGGCCGACTTCGCCGTCTGGGCCGCGGGGAGACCGCCGTCCCGGCTGATCATGGATCAGTTCTATCGCCGTGCACGCACGGAAACCGGGCTGCTCATGCGCGGGCCCGATCCCGAGGGCGGCCGGTTCAACTTCGACCACGACAACCGTCAGCCGCCGCCGAAGGGAGCGGTGGGCCTGGGGCTGCCGGACCCCTTCCATCCGGTGGAGGACGACATCGACGAGCAGGTGCGCGCCGACCTCGACCGGTGGCAGGCCGAGGGGCGCATTCGACTGATCGGCGAGGACGGACCCCGCCGGTTCGCCGCCACCCGGGCGGAAGCGCTTGTGGCGCTCGCCGATTTCGTCGAGACGCGTTTGAGCGACTTCGGCCCCTTCGAGGATGCCTCGCTGCTCGGGGATGAGACGATGGCCCACGCCAGGCTGAGCGTTCCCCTTAATTTGGGGCTGCTGCATCCGCGGGAGGTGATCGACGCCGTAGTCGCCGCGTACGAGACCGGGGGAGCCCCACTGCAGAGCGTGGAGGCCGTGGTGCGCCAAATCATGGGCTGGCGGGACTGGGTCTGGCACCTGTACTGGCACCTGGGTGAGGACTACGTGCGGCGCAGCAACCACCTCGAGGCGCGGGTGGCCCTGCCGCGGGAGTTCCTTGAGCTCGATGGCAGTTCCGTGCGGGCGAAGTGCCTCAGCCATGTGCTCGACGAGGTGCGCCGCACGGGCTATGCGCACCACATTCAGCGGCTGATGGTGCTCGGCAACTGGGCGCTGCAGCGCGGTTACCAACCGGCCGAGCTCACCGAGTGGTTCACGAACTCCTTCGTCGACGGCGCCCCATGGGTGATGCCCGCCAATGTGGTCGGGATGTCCCAGCACGCCGACGGCGGGATCGTCGCCACGAAGCCGTATGCCTCCGGGGGCGCCTACATCTCGAAGATGAGCGACTTCTGTGGCGCGTGCACGTTCAACCCGAAGAAACGCCTGGGCGAGGACGCATGCCCGTTCACCGCCGGGTACTGGGCCTTCCTCGACCGGGTGGAGCCACGCATCCGGGGCAATCACCGTATGGCGCAACCGCTCGCCGGACTGCGCCGCCTGGTCGACCGGGAAGAGGTCGTCGAGCAGGAGCGTGCACGCACCGAGTGGTGAGCGTCGCCCGCGGGGCGCCTCGTGAGTCCGTCGCGGCCCGTAGGTCAACCACGACACCGTTAGAGTCAAACTTCTCAGCAGGTGACCTGTAACCCGAGCAGCCCTCGACTTCCCCTGAGCGAGCTGCCGCGCAAGTGTGTGGTGCTGTAGGTCAGTCAGAGCTTGAGTCCAGGCACAGGGCGGCGCGGGTCGTGGAAGCCGGCGCAGGATCCAACCTGCGCCGACCTTATAAGGTGCGCCGCGAGGCGTGCAGGGGTCTGGCCGCGGATGGCAGGCGGGAGGGAGACCTCGGGAGCGCGTCATCGGGACGCGGTCGTCGCATCGAGGTTTGCTGGGGCTTGATCCGCGTCGGGAAGGGGGGAGGAGTCCAGCGGCGGGTGGGGGTCTATCTGGGCGGGTTGCCGCGCACGCGGCTACCTGACCTCGGTCGGCCAATCGGTCACGCTGGCGAGGGCAGCCTGCAATGACAGTGCCGAAGCCCGAGCCTGCTCGGCCCCGTGGGGGTTGAAGACATCGATCGCGAGCGGCGGGCCCTCGCCGAACTTGGGGATCTCCACTTCGACGCGACCGCCGCCGACGAGGGGCACGAACGGATGCGCCGTCCCGGCATTTCGCACGGTCGACCCGGCCGCCTCCGCGATCAGCCGCAGTGCGTCGGGCTTGGTGACGTGGGTCTGGGCCACGATCGTTGCCGAGTAGTCCATGGAACTCCTTCACTGAGGCGGACATCGCGAGGAACACATCTATCGAAGCAGGCTACGGCATCCGCGGGATGGGCACCGGGCCGGTTCCGCCGTGGCGCAGCCGAACTCCTCGATCTGGTTGGTGAGCCGGAGTACCGTGGCACTGTCTGCTCACTTTCGCATCCAGAAGCTCTCAGAAGCCGGGGTCCCTATGTCGTCGCTCACCAACTACGGCCAGGCCATCGCCTCGACGACCGTCGCGCTCCAACGACTGCTGTCTTCTCCGCCGATCGGGCTGCAGGTCACGGCCTACGTGCTCGGCGCACCCCGCACCGGTGTCATCGGCCCCTCCATCAACCTGTTCCTCTACTACGACAGCCTGATCAGTTATCGGGAGGAGACCCAGAGGGGACCCAGCCGAGTGATTTCGGAGCTGCACTACCTGGTGAGTGCTTTTCCCGGCGACGACGTCGACACGGATGCCGGCAGCCACCGTGCCTTCGGTGCAGCGCGGGCCGCCATCGAACGCCATCCCGTGCTGAACGTCCCGATCGGCTCGGCAGACAACCTGCAGGTCTGGCTCTCACCCTCGCCGCTGACCAACGAGGTGCTGACCTCCCTCTGGCTGGCATCAAATGCACCGCTGCGACTGTCCTTCGGCGTGATGGCCTCGTTCACCCTGGACGCAGCTGAGCGCACGGCAGTGGTCGGAACCGTCCGTGATGTCGTGAAGCTGGCCGGGGCAGGTGCGCTCGCCGTGTTCACGGGAGCGGATGCCGTGACGAAGGCCGAGGCCGCGGCATCCGTCGCGAACGAACTGGGCAAGCCTCTCGTGACGGTGCCCCTGAACGAGGTCGTGGGAGCCAGTGCTGCCGCCACCGAGGACAACCTCGGCCGCATCTTCGAACAGGCCGAACACCGCGGCGCCGTGCTGATGATCGCCGAGTCCGACCCTCTGTTCGGGATGCGGCCGGAGGTGCTCGATGTCGACGACCCCTACTCCGGGTTGGAGATCGGATCCATCCTCGACCTGCTCGGCCAGTCACCGAGCGTCGTGATCATTGAGTTGACTCATCCGGCCGGGGACGAGCTGGCGGACCGGACCCGGGTCGAGGTGCGCTTTCCGGGGCCGGGGCCGGGGCAGGAGCCGGAGCCGGATTCCGCGTCGGCCACCGGGGACTGAGCACGTCCAGCCCGAGTTGCAGAGTTAGACCTCCCGACCGGGAGGTGAGTGTCAGGAACGCCTGCAGTGCTAGAAGAGGGCCGCGCCAGATCATGGTGGGCCTCGATTCCGTCGAATCGTCGGGTCGTCGGGACGTCGGGAAACACCTAAGACCGGTAGACACCTGTTCGTTCGCACCCGCCTACGCTGACAGGATGCCGTCTTTCCGTATCACCCTGATCATCGGTGCTCTCCATTCGGGCATCGCCCCGGACTCCGTCCTGCCGCATCTGACGGCCACCGCCGCGGAGCTGACGACCGTGGAGGCATCCGATCTTGCCGTGGTGGCCGGTTCTCCGCGCGCGATCGTGCGCTTCACGGCGGATGACGCCGCGATGGCCCTCCGGGTCGGCGACCGAGTGCTCGTCGCGGCCCGCACTCACGTGGAGCCGGTGTCGTGGCAGGTGACCGAGCGGGTCACGACGCGCTGGTACCCGGTGCGGTGACGAGCCGCGCCCCTTCGTCGCCGCGGCGCTGCTCAGGCCGGGCCGGCGCGATGATGGTCGGTCGGTGACCGAGCTCCGACACGTTGTCCCGGGCGCCGAGAACCTGGCAGCGCTCCGTGCCCCGGTGCCACCAGAGCGAGGCCGTCCAGGCGCAGAGCAGGGCGTCGATCAGGTCCTCCCGGTGTTTGTAGGCTCGGTCGACCAACGGTGAATGCTCCGTCACCAGGGCGTCCGAGACGGGATGGGAGCCCAGGTCGAGCGGCGGCGACGCTCGGGTGAGCCCCCAGATCCGCTGGATGAGGTCATCGCAGACCATGGCCCGCGCAGTCCGGCGTTCGTCCGGCGGAAGAGAGGTGCCCATGCGCTTGTAGCGGGGTCGCTTGTCGAGGTAGCCGAACTCCGCCGCACCCACGAGCGTCGTGTAGGGGTAGCACTCGAAGAAGCTGGGGGTGGCCTTATCCATCGGCGCGAGGCCGTCGGTGTAGGTCCAGCCGGAGGCTTCCAATCGGCGGCGGATCGTCACCCCGCCGGCCCAGGGGCGGCCGAGGTTCGAGGCGTTCGCGGAGACATGCCAGCGGCCGTAGCGACTGCCGGTTTCCCGCTCGCACAGGCGCATGCCGGTGGGGTTGTTCACCACCAGGGGCGCGTCAACCGCCAGCACGGCGCCGGGTTCCCACAGGGAGTCGATCCAGCGCATCACGGCATCCGTGCCGCGGGCCCAGCCGGCGTCGAGCACCCGGCCGCTCTCGTCGATGCAAGCCAGGCCGGATTCATTGGCCGGTTTCGACGTGCTGCCTTCGGCCCAGGCCAGGTCAACTCCGAGGAATCGCGTCATGAGTTATGGATAGCACAGGGAGATGGCGGGCGCAGGTTCCGCCGAGGTTCGGCGCCCCTTCGTTGGGGCGTAGTCTTTTCGGATTGTTCAACAAAAAGGACAGAGGCCCTGACGATGACCCAGACCGAGAAACCATCCACGAACGGAAAGGTCATTGCGCTGGCAGTGGCGGGAGCCTTCGGCGGGTTTCTTTTCGGGTTCGACGCGTCCGTGATCAACGGCGCGGTGAATGCCATTCAAGACGAGTACGCGCTCACGGCGACCCTCACCGGCTTCGCGGTCGCGAGCGCGCTACTGGGCGCCGCAGCCGGGGCCTACCTGGGCGGCCGGGTCGGCGATCGATACGGTCGAATTCCGGTGATGCTTCTGGGCTCGATCATGTTCTTCGTCAGTTCGGTCGGTTCCGCCTTCGCCTTCAGCATCTACGACCTCGTGCTCTGGCGCATCGTCGGCGGTCTCGGCATCGGGCTCGCATCCGTGGTGGCCCCGGCGTACATCGCCGAGATCTCACCGCGAGCGATTCGGGGACGCCTCGGATCGCTCCAGCAACTCGCCATCACGATCGGTATTTTCTCTGCTCTGCTATCCGACGCCCTGTTCGCCAACACCGCGGGAGGCGCGGGTGAGCCCTCCCTGTTCGGGATCGATGCCTGGCGCTGGATGTTCCTGGCCTGCGCGCTGCCCGCCGCCGTGTACTTCGTGATCGCGAAGATCCTCCCGGAGTCCCCACGGTTCCTGGTGCTGAAAGACCGTGAGACGGAGGCCCGCGCGGTCTTCCAGAAGGTGTGGCCCAACGGCGATGTGGACCGCGAGATCCGCGACATCCGTGCCTCGATCAAGGCCGACACGCTGGGTCAGCGTACCGGGTCACTGCGTGGCAAGGCCTTCGGCCTGCGCCCGATCGTCTGGATCGGCATCCTCTTGTCGATGTTCCAGCAGTTCGTCGGCATCAACGTGATCTTCTTCTACTCGACCACCCTGTGGAAGGCGGTCGGCTTCGAGGAGTCGAGCTCGCTCACCATCTCGGTGTTCACCGGCCTGACCAACATCGCGGTTACCTTCATCGCCATCGCCCTGATCGACCGGATCGGACGTCGGCCGATCCTGATGACCGGTTCCATCGGCATGACGCTGTCGCTGGCCACGATGGCGATCGCCTTCAGCCAGGCGGTCACTGTGGGCGGCGAGATCAGCCTGCCCGGTGCGTGGGGTGGGATCGCCCTGGTCGCGGCCAATGTGTTCGTGGTCTTCTTCGGTGCGTCCTGGGGCCCGGTGGTCTGGGTGCTGCTCGGCGAGATGTTCCCGAACACCATCCGGGTGAAGGCGCTCGGCATCGCCGCAGCGGCCCAGTGGATCGCGAACTTCCTGATCGCCGTCACGTTCCCGACACTGGCGGCAGTCTCGCTGCCGTTGACCTACGGCCTGTATGCGCTGTTCGCGGCGCTGTCATTCGTGTTCGTGCTGACCAAGATTCCGGAGACCAATGGCATGTCCCTCGACGAGGCGAACACCCTTCTGCCGCCGAAGAACGCGGCGAAGACCGCGTCGAAGAACGCGGTGAAGCAGACCGAGGTCAGATAAGCCCGTGAAGAAGTTCTCCGACGCTGACGCCGAGCCTGGCGGCACGTTCGGTCAGACGGGCGTGCTCGTCGGCGGAGAGTTCCAGAGACACGGTGTGGGAGGCATCCGGCTCGTCGAACGCGAACAGCTCCGGATGCGACGGGCCGGCCGGGAGCTTCGGGGTGGCGGCAGGTGAAGCGACGGCCCGTGCTTTCGTGGCCGAGGTCAGCGCGGGGCGCCGAACCGGTGCGACATCGCCCTCCCGCACCCAGCCGGGGCCGGCGTTGATCGGCGCGTTCCGCTGGTACGCCTCTGACACGGCTCGGGCCCGGCTGTCCGCGGCCTCGTTGAGCGGGTGGTTAGCGTGGCCCTTGACCCATTCGAACCGGTAGCGGCGTCCGGCCAGAGCTTCGTCGAGCTCCTGGAGCAGATCCAGGTTCATCACGGGCTTGCCATCCGCCTTGCGCCAGCCCTTGGCCTTCCAACCGCGCATCCACTTGGTGATGGAGTTGATCACATACTGGCTGTCGCACAGCACGAGAAGGTCGTCGTCGAGGTGCGCGGTGGCCCGGAACAGTTCGAGCACGGCCTTCAGTTCGCCCTGATTATTGGTGGCGTGCTTCCAGCCGCCGGCGGCCCAGCAGGAATCGTTGACGAACCAGGCCCATCCGGCGGGGCCGGGATTGCCCAGAGCCGAACCGTCGGCGGCGGCGATGATCGTCATACAGTGAGCCTTTCCTGTGGTCCCGCTGGTTCAGGACCTGTCTAGTCTGCCATCGCGGACCAGATGGGCGAGTCCTCATGGCCGCGGCCACTGAGAGTTCGCGGACGGGGGTTTCCGACTGGCTCTTCCGCCCACCCCGAACGAGTTGGTTCGGTACCGGGTGCGGCGTCCGGCCCTGGAGGACCAGGGTCCACCGGGCACAGTCAGTTTTGACCGCAGGCAGCGACACAGCCAGTCGACGAGGACTCACTCAGTTAGCCGCTGATGCAGGTGCCGGACGAGATCGGGGAGCCGAGCGTGGCGGCCTGCTCTACGACCGGGTCGACTTCCTCCATGGCGAGGGCGTAACCGAGGTTCTCGGTGGTGGTCGACTTCGCGAAGATGACGCCCGTTACGATACCGGCCTCGCTGAGCAGGGGGCCGCCCGATTCGCCATGGTCGACGTCGGCAGCCAGCGTGTAGATCTGCCGGGAGGACGGGTCCTGCCCGTAGATGTCGGCGACCAGGGCCGGGGCCACGGCGACGACCTCGGCCGGCGCCGATTCGAATGGCCCGCCGAAGGGATAGCCGCTGCTCACCGCAAGGCTGCCCGGCGGAAGATTGTCGCCAAGGGAGAGCGGGGGAGCATCGAGCCCCGACACTGCGATCACGGCGAGGTCCACGATCGGGTCGAAGTAGACGATCTGACCCGAACGGGACCTGCCGTCGGGCGTGACGACGACGGGCTCCTCCACCCCGGCGACGACGTGAGCGTTGGTGAGTACCCGTTCCGGAGCGACCACGAAACCGCTGCCGGACTGGTTCTGCCCGCACGCATAGGCGGTGCCGCTGATCTTCATCACCGACGCGCTCGCCGCGCGCAGGGCGTCGCTGTCGGTGCCCACGCTCGGCACGACCGGGGCCTCGCCGTTGAAGGCCTCCACGACACGCGGGATGCCCTCGGTCACCACGATGGAGCGCAGTTGGGCCAGGAAGCTCTTCACCTGGTCCGGGGTCAGGGAGTCGATCGAGCGGATCACGCTCGACGAGCTCACCGCCGACGACACCACGGGGACCCCGAGGGCACCGACGCTGAAGGCGATCATCGAGACCACGAGGGCCGACACCGCGACGGCTGCGCCGGCGCCGAGCACGCGGTCGACGACCCGGAGCTTGTTGCGAGTGCCCTGGGGAGTCAGGATCCTGCCGATGGAGCGTCCGAGCGAGAGGCCGCCGATCAGCAGAACAGCTGCGGCCGCGAGGGTCGCGGCCGTGCGCCACTCCGCGGCGGGAACCCAGGTGCCCACGAGCGGCACCAGAAAGTAGGCGGCGACGGCACCCGCCGCGAGTCCGGCGATTCCGGCGATGCTGCCGATGAGGCCGTTGCGGTATCCGGAAATCAGGTAGCCGAACAGAACGACCAGCAGCAACACATCCAGAAAAATTGAGAATGCCATCCGTGAACCTCGTCCTGTTGTCGGTGTCGTGCGCTTGCCCACCGGCCGCATCCGTCTGAACCAGAGTACGTGGCCAGTCCTCCCCAGAATGTGAATCCGCCGAGTCGTGCACCGACCCGGCCCGGATCGGGAGGTGGAGGCGGCTCCGGAGAGGGTGGACCCATGAACAGGACAATCGTCAAGACCAGGGAAGCACATGACTTCCTCGCGCTCGTGCCGCAGCTCGCCGGGTTCTTGCCCGAGAAGAGCCTGGTGCTCGTCGCCTTCCGTGGCAACCGTACCTGCGGGGCGATGCGGTTCAACCTGCCCGACCCTGCGGCACCGGAGAAGGTGCTCAAGCGCATCGCCACCACGCTCGTGGGAACGCTCTGCAAGATCCCGGACGTCGACGCGCTGGTGCCCGTCGTCTACAGCGACGAGAACATCGTGGCTGTGGCCGGCCTGCCGCAGGAACGCTTCGTCGAGGTGCTGTGCGCTCGCGCCCGGCTCTCCGGTTTCCTGCTTCGCGACGCCCTGTGCGTGGCCGCCGACGGGTGGGGCTCGTACTTCGACCCGGACTGCCCGGCCGGCGGGTATCCGCTCCGCGCGATCGCCGCCTCCGAGGTGCACCGGGCCATCCCCGACGAGGTTCGCCGCGACCTCGCGACGCTGCAGAGTCGCGCGGACTTGCCGGTGGTCGACCCGTCGATGAGAGAGCGGCTCGGCCGCCGGCTGGCGTGCTATCAACGCCTCGGTGGCCAGGCCGGCACAATGCCCGAACTGCTTGAGCTGGCCGGTGACATCCTTGACCCGGTGGTGGCCGCGGAGGCGGCGCTCGGTTTTGACCCGCAGAACCTGGGGCTTGACGACGCGGCCGCGTTGCTGTTCCTGATGCAGGGGCCGGCCTGCCGGGACCAGATGATGCTGCAATTCGCCTTCGGAGAGACGGTCGGCCGCAACACGCACTGCCTCAACCTGCGGTATGCCATCCTGCAGCGAGCCACGGGGCGGAGCCTGGACGACATCATCGCTGAGGAGCAGTCCGACGGACTCGACAGCCCGCACTCCCGGGTCACGAGCGACCTTATGCTCGGGCTCGGCCGGGAGCGCCCCGACCCCGAACGCATCGAGCCGGCGATCCGACTGCTGAAGGTGCTGGTCGCTCTGGCGCCGCGCACGGCCAGACCGGCGCCGCTGTGCATGCTGGCCTGGCTGTCGTGGGCGATGGGGCGCGGGTCGGTCGCCGGAATCTTCGTCGACCAGGCACTCGCCATTGACCGGCAGTACGGCATGGCTGAGTTGCTCCACACCGTTTTCGGTTCGGGGCACCTACCAGACTGGGCGTTTGCGGTCCCCCCGGACGAACCCGAAAACGCCTGAGCGGAATGCCGCTATCGAACTTTTGGCGGCAGGTAACCGGCTTCAGGCATCCGGTTGGCCGTAGCGGCTACAGGTACTTGGGCGCCTCCGACAGCACGCCGTACAGGATGTCGCCGATCTCGCTGAATTCGGCCGGGCCGATGGTCAGCGGGGGAGCGAGCTGCACGACGGGGTCTCCGCGGTCGTCGGCACGGCAGTACAGCCCGGCCTCGAACAACGCCTTGGAGAGGTAGCCGCGCAGCAGGCGCTCAGACTCGGCGTCGTTGAAGGTCTCCTTGGTGACCTTGTCCTTCACCAGCTCGATTCCGAAGAAGTAGCCCTCGCCGCGCACGTCGCCCACGATCGGCAGGGCGAGCAGCTTCTCGAGCTCGGCCCGGAAAAGTGGCGAGTTCTCACGCACGTTCTCGTTGAGCTTTTCCTCCTCGAAGATGTCGAGGTTGGCCATGGCTACGGCCGCGGAAACCGGGTGGCCACCGAAAGTGTAACCGTGATAAAAGGTCGTGTCACCGTGCTTGAAGGGCTCGTAGATGCGGTCGCTGATAATGGTGGCGCCGATCGGGGAGTAGCCGCTGGTCATGCCCTTCGCGCAGGTGATCATGTCCGGCTCGATCCCGAAGGTCGTGGATGCGAACATGTTGCCGATGCGTCCGAAAGCGGTGATGACCTCGTCGGCCACCAGCAGCACGTCGTACTGGTCGCAGATCTCGCGCACCCGCTTGAAGTAGCCGGGGGGCGGCGGGAAGCAGCCACCAGAGTTCTGCACGGGTTCCAGGAACACCGCGGCCACGGTCTCCGGGCCCTCGAACTGAATCATCTCTTCGATGCGGTTGGCGGCCCACAGGCCAAACTTCTCCACGTCGTCACCGAGCCCGGAACCCAGCTCGTCGGCGCGGTAGAAGTTGGTGTTCGGGACGCGGAATCCGCCGGGGGTGACCGGTTCGAACATTTCCTTCATGGCCGGGATGCCCGTAATGGCCAAGGCGCCCTGCGGGGTGCCGTGGTAGGCCACGTTGCGGGAGATGACCTTGTGCTTGGTGGGGCGACCCTGCAGCTTCCAGTAGTACTTGGCCAGCTTGAAGGCGGTCTCCACGGCCTCGCCGCCTCCGGTCGAGTAGAAGACCCGGTTGAGGTCGCCGGGCGCGTTTGCGGCCAGACGATCGGCTAGTTCGATGGCGCTCGGGTGGGCGTAGGACCAGATTGGGAAGAACGCGAGTTCCTCGGCCTGCTTCGCCGCCACCTGGGCGAGCCGCTTGCGGCCGTGGCCGGCATTGACGGTGAACAGCCCGCTCAGGCCGTCGATGTACTTCTTGCCGTTCGAGTCCCAGATGTGGTGGCCGACACCCTTGGTGATGATCGGCACGCCGTGGCCGCTTTCGAGCACGGACTGGCGCGAGAAGTGCATCCAGAGGTGGTCTTTCGCCTTCTGCTGCAGGGTGGCGTTCTCTGCATCCGTGTAGACGCGGGGTGTGGCCGACACCTCGGCTGTGGTGTCGCCGGTGCTGTCGGTGGCAACTTCGGCGGCGACTGCGGCGACGGGCGCGGCGGAGTCGGTGGTGGCTAATGTGATTGTCATTTTTTTTACCGTGTTCCCCAGTTGTAGAACTGCTTGTGGAGTTTGAGATAAACGAAGGTCTCGGTGGAGCTGACGCCCTCGAGACCACGGATCTGTGAATTGAGGAGGTCGATCAGCTCGTCGTCGTCCTCGCAGACAACTTCGACCAGCAGGTCGAAGGATCCGGCCGTCAGGACGACGTAGTCGACGGCCGGAATGGCGGACAGCCGGTCCGCGAGCAGTCGAGTGTCCCCGGTCGCGCGGATGCCGATCATGGCCTGGCGGTAGAAGCCCAGCTGCATCGGGTCGGTGACGGCGACGACCTGCATGACGCCGGCATCCGTCAATTTCTGCACGCGCTGCCGCACTGCGGCCTCGCTTAGGCCCACCGCCTTGCCGATTTCGGCATACGAGCGTCGGCCGTCGTTCTGGAGCTGCTCGATGATCTTCTTCGAGACCTCATCCAGTGCTGCCGGCCTGCCCGCATTGCGCCCGTTTACGCTCATCCAGCGAGTATGCCAGCGGGAGTGACCTCAGGCAAGCGATTCCGCAGCAATTCACGTCAAACACAACGGAATCCTTGGGAGTTTGCCTGGTTCAGGCTCGGTTCCCGCCGCTGGGATAGTCGCTAATGGAGAGGTTCCGCCGGCTCATCGAACCACTCGGGAGTCCCGTGAGCGCTCGCGACCTTCGCAATTTCGTCATCGGCGGCCACCGTGGATAACCAATTCAACGGAGATTTTGGTTATAACCAGCTGCTTCGGCGGGTTCAGGGCCGATCCAGCCAGAATCTCCGTCGAATTCGTTCGGGACGGAGTTGATCCTCGGCTCGGTTCGGATCGACGTGGTGGCCGGAACGGACGTTCATCCCGCGCCGCGGCCCACTGCTCGATTGTGTCGGCGGCGGGAGCAATGGCCTCGTCGCGGAGATGCCGCACGGCGGACTCACGCACTCCGGCTACGGTAAAGACCTGTCGATGTACGAGCTCGAGGACTACGCGCAAATCACGCACGCCATGTCATACATCGGCCACCGACCTGATCGGCCACTGAATCGGCGTCCGAATATTGATCGTCAACGTAACGGAAAGGCACCATACCCGTGGGGCGCGTCGGATACGAAACCGGTCGCGGCACCGAAGCCGCCTGGACCTTCGTCGTGGGGCGCGGCTTCATCGCCGCCCTGCCCGCCGGCACCCCGTCGGGCATCACCCTGACCCTGGCCGCGCTGGTGACGGCACCCCACGTCGAAGCCGAAGAGCTCGTCGCTCTGTTGCCACTCGGTGGCGAGCACGCCGTCGAGCATTTTGCGGTGATCATTCAGCGCGCTTCCACGGACGGAGACGGCATCCCCGTCTCCGTGGTCCTTCGCGGCGAAGTCGCGGTCGACGTGTACTCGGTCGGTGGGTCGCGCCGGTTCTCGGACGTCAGCATTCGCCCCTGGCTGCTGGCCGACTTCCAGGCCGTGACCGGTCTCACGGTGGGTTCCACCGGGCGACCCGTGGCCTCCTCGCGCGCCCTCGACTCCGGCCGACCATTCGGGCTCGGATCCGTGTTCGCGAACACCCTGTTCTGGTCGCTGGCAGAGCACAGCCAATCCGAGGCAGCGCAGGCCGACGCTGCGCAGGCCGACGCTGCGCAGGCCGACGCTGCGCGGGCCGACGCTGCGCTGACTGACGACTCACCTGCCGACGATGCCACGATCGTGCGCTCCGGCGCCGCGGGCCGCGCGGCGGACGCCGACACCGTTCTCGCCCGCCCGGCCGGGGCCGACACCCTGATCTCCGACGTCCGGGCGCCCGGGCAGCCCG
>NZ_SOGZ01000020.1:0-43758 GCF_004403145.1 Cryobacterium sp. TMT1-62
ATCACCCGACGCCCTCATCGCCCTGGCCATGCTCAGCCTCGGCGGCCACAAACCCGCACTCCCCGGCCGGGATTAACCCACGGAAGCAGCAGGAGAGCCCAAATCTCCGTCGAATTCGTTCGGGTCGCGGACGCTGCCAGGGTTCCGAGCGCTCCGAGCGCTATCGAGCGCGCCGAGCGCCCCGAGCGCTATCGAGCCCTACGAGTCGAAGCCGAGGCCCAGGGCGTCGAGCGTCTTCAGGATGATGTTGCGGCGGCCTCGGTTGTGGTCGGCGCGGTCGAGTGACCAGCGCGTGGTCTGGATGCCCATCGAAGCGAGGGGCTCCGGTGGGAACGGGAGTGGCCGCCCGCGCACCATCTCCAGCTGCGTGCGCTCGGTCCTGCGCTCCGCCAGTTGGTCGAGCATGACCTTCGCCGCGAAGTGCGTCGCGGCCACGCCCAGACCGGTGAACCCGGCGGCGTAGCTGATCCGTCCGCCGCGGGCCGTGCCATAGAACGCGCAGAACTGGGTCGACGTGTCGATGGCGCCGGCCCACTGGTGGCTGAAGCGCAGCCCGGCCAGCTGCGGAAATGTGGTGAAGAAGTGGCCGGCCAATTGTTGGAAGCTTTCCGGCCGGTTCTCATAGCCGCTCCGCACTCGGGCTCCGTAGTGGTAGATCGCGTCGTAGCCGCCGAAGAGTATGCGGTTGTCTGCGCTCAACCGGTAGTAGTGGAACTGGTTGGCCAGATCGCTCAGCCCCTGCCGCTTCTGCCAGCCGATGGCGGTGAGCTGATCGGGCGACAGCGGCTCGGTCATCAGCACGTAATCGTAGACCGGCACCGTGGACAGGCGGTTGCGGGCCAGCAGCGAAGGGAACACGTTGGTCGCCAGCGCGGTCTTCGTCGCCCGCACCACACCCGACTCGGTGCGGAGCCGGGTGCCCTGCGCCGGAGTGAGTCCCTGCGTGTCCAGGTTCTTCACCGGGGTGTGTTCGAAGATCTCAACCCCAAGTTCGGTGGCGACCCGGGCGAGCTCGGTAGCCAGCTTACCCGGGTGCACGAGCGCGTTGCTTCGCTTGTGCCAGATGCCGGCCAGGTACGTGGGGGAGCCGACCTCGGCGCGCAGGGCCGCGGCATCCAGGAACACGCTGTCGGTTCCGGTCGGTTCCTCGCGCAGCCAGTCGACCTGGTGCTCCTCGACGGCCAGGTCGATGGCGCCGGTGCGCTCGAAGTCGCACTTCAGCCCGAGCTCGGTGACGGCCCGCTCGATCTCGTCGAGGTTCTTGAGGCCGAGTTCGGTGAGCCGGTCGATCTCCGTCGGCCAGCGGCGTCGGCCGTTCTCCTCGCCGTGGGTCAGGCTGGCCTCGCAGAAACCGCCGTTGCGGCCCGACGCAGCCCAGCCGATCGTGCGCGCTTCGAGCAGCACCACGCGAGCGCCCGGGTTCTCCTGCTGAGCGAGCACGGCGGTCCAGAGTCCGAGGTAGCCGCCGCCGACGATGGCGAGATCACAGTCGAGGTCGGCCGTGAGGGTCGGGTAGCCGGTCTGCGGAGACACGTCGTCCAGCCAGAACGGCGCGGAGCGGGTGTCGGCGAGGGCGCCCGCGATGACGGATGCGGCGGGCCTGGCCCGCTCGAAAATGGTCGTGCCCACGGATCGTCCTTTGTTCGGCGCGGCTCTGCTACTCGTTCATCATCTCAGGCGCGGTCCCCGTCGGCCATGTGCCCGCCCCGCTCTCATCTCACCGGCGCGTGCGACTCCAGAAACTGGAACACCTCGGTCTGGTCGACGCCGGGAAAGGTGCCCGTGGGCAGGGCCGCGAGCAGGCTGGTGGGCGTGCGCGCGGCCGGCCAGGACTGCCCGGACCAGCGCTCCGAGAGCTCCTCGGGCGCGCGGCGGCAGCACGACTCGTCGGGACAGGTGGACACGGCCCGGTTGTTGGTTTCGCGG
This sequence comes from Cryobacterium sp. TMT1-62, assembly GCF_004403145.1. Classification (NCBI taxonomy): domain Bacteria; kingdom Bacillati; phylum Actinomycetota; class Actinomycetes; order Micrococcales; family Microbacteriaceae; genus Cryobacterium; species Cryobacterium sp. TMT1-62. The sequence goes on from NZ_SOGZ01000020.1 coordinate 1,927, forward strand.
CCACGGAACCACTTCACGTGCGTGAACGGCACGCCCACACTGACGGAGTAGTCGCCCTCTTTGGCCTTCTCGATGCGCGAGGTGCACCAGAAGGTACCGCTCGGGGTGTCGGTGTACTGGTACCAGGGGCTGAACCGGTCGGCGACGTGGAAGACGGTGCGCGCGGTCCAGTTGCGGCAGACCGTCGAGCCCTCGACCGCGCCGAGCGCGTCGCTCGGGAAGCGCACCGAATCGTTTTCGTACGCCTTGATCATGGTGCCGGACTCGTGCACCTTCATGAAGTGCACCGGGATGTCGAGCCGCGCGGTGGCGAGGTTCGTGAACCGGTGCGCCGCCGTCTCATAGGACACCGCGAAGGCGTCCCGCAGATCCTCCATCGAGATACGTCGAAGGTTCTTCGCCTCGGTGAGGAGTTTCACGGTGTCTTTTTCGGGCAGCAGGATGGCCGCGGTCAGATAGTTGGTCTCTACCCGCTGAGACAGAAATTCCGCATAGTTTCCGGGCTCCTCGTGTTCGCAGAGCAGGGTGGCGAACGCTTGCAGAATGGGGGAGCGGGAGTCGCGGGACGCCGACTGCTCGGTGGGCAGGTAGATGCGCCGGTTGCGCTTGTCCGTCACCGAGCGGGTCGAGTTCGGAAGGTCGCCCACGTAGTGCAGCGAGTAGCCGAGATGGGTCGCCATGTCGGCCACCACCTGGTGGGAAACCGGCCCGCCGGTGTGGCCGACCGCGGCGAGCAGGCGCTGCGCCTGTGCCTCGAGCTCGGGAAAGTAATTGTCCCGGGCCCGCATGGTGGCTCGCAGCTCCACGTTCGCTCGCCGGGCCTCCTCCGGGGTCGCCGCCCGCTCCCGGTGCAGGCGCAGGATCTCGTTGTGCAGGCTGAGCAGTGTCTGCAATGTTTCGTCGCTCGTTCCCCGGCCAACACGGATATGCGGCAGTCCGAGGGCGGTAAACACCGGGCCCCGCTGAGCGCGCTCGACGGCGATTTCCAGCGCCGCCCGCTCGGACGGGGCATCCGTTTTCAATAGGTCGTCGACCGTGGTGCCGAGCGCGGTCGCGATGGTGCGCAGCATCGACAGGCGCGGCTCGCGCTTGCCGTTCTCGATCATCGACACCTGAGAGGGTGCCCGGTCGATGGCGGCCGCAAGGGCGTCCAGAGTCATGCGCCGGTTCGTGCGCAGTTCACGGATGCGCCGCCCCAGGGTGAGCGCATCGAGCCCTGCCTCCTCGGGAGGAGCCGCGGACAGGGAGGAGCGGAAGGCGGGATCGACGGTGACCATGCCCCATGCTCACATACTCCGGGGATAACTTCTCGTAGCCAGAAGAAATGCTGTTCTTCTGTTATGCCGGCGACGGCGTGACCGGGTCTCCTAGTCCACAGTGGGAGTCAGGCAAGCAATGGCGCTTTCCCCAGGCGGCGCCAGTCACGCAGCCCTCCCCGTTCAACTTCCGAAGGAGCTCAGCCCATGAACACCCCGCCCCTGGCGACATCCGACCAGGTCCAGGCCGCCAGTCTGACCACGAACACCGGCAGTTTTGCCACCATCGAACCGCACCTCGAGATCACCGGCGATCTCGGTCCGCGCTATGAGGAGATCCTCACGCCGGAGGCGCTGGTATTCCTGGCCGAGCTGCACGACCGGTTCGCCGGTCCGCGGCAGGACTTGCTGGCGACTCGACTGCGCAAGCGCGTGGATGCCTCCAATGGGCGCGACCCGGGATTCCTCACCGAGACCGCGCACATCCGTCGTGACCTCACCTGGACGGCTGCCGGTGCGGGTCCCGGGCTGGTCGACCGCCGGGTGGAGATCACCGGGCCGACCGACCGCAAGATGGCCATCAACGCGCTGAACTCGGGCGCGAAGGTCTGGCTGGCCGACCAGGAAGACGCCACCAGCCCCACCTGGGCGAACGTCGTCGAGGGCCAGCTGACCCTGTTCGACCAGGTGCGCGGTCAGCTGAGCTTCACCAGCCCGGAGGGCAAGCAATACGCCGTCACCGGCGACGCCACCGGCGCCACGCCCACCATCGTGATGCGCCCGCGCGGCTGGCAGCTGGTGGAGAAGAACCTGACGTTCGTCGATCGCGCGAACCGCCGGACGAACGCGTCCGGCAGCCTCGTCGACTTCGGGCTGTACTTCTTCCACAACGCGCAGCACCTGATCGAGGGCGGCAGCGGGCCGTACTTCTACCTGCCGAAGCTCGAGAGCCATGTCGAGGCCCGTCTCTGGGACGATATCTTCAGTCACTCGGAGGACCGCCTCGGCATCGAGTACGGCACCATCCGGGCCACCGTGTTGATCGAGACGATCCAGGCCGCCTTCGAGATGGAGGAGATCCTCTACGAGCTGCGTGACCATTGCGCAGGCCTGAACGCCGGACGTTGGGACTACATCTTCAGCATCATCAAGACGTTCCGCACCCGCGGGAGCCGGTTCGTCTTCCCCGACCGCAAGCAGATCACGATGACCGTGCCCTTCATGCGTGCCTACACCGAGCTGCTGGTGTCGACCTGCCACCGGCGCGGTGCGTATGCCGTCGGCGGAATGAGCGCGTTCATCCCGAACCGGCGCGACCCGGAGGTGACCCGGCGTGCCCTCGAGGCGGTGGCCGCCGATAAGAAGCGCGAGGCCACCGACGGCTTCGACGGCACCTGGGTGGCGCACCCGGACCTCATCCCGACGGCCCAGGCCGAGTTCGACCGCGTGCTCGGCGACCAGCCGAACCAGCTGCACCGCACCCGCGCCGAGGTGAGCGTCACGGCCGCCCAGCTGCTCGACGTGGAGTCCGTCGGCGGGCAGATCACCGAGGCCGGCGTTCACGACAACCTCACGATCGGGTTGCGCTACATCGAGTCCTGGCTGCGCGGCGTCGGCGCGGCGGCCATCGACAACCTGATGGAGGACGCCGCGACCGCGGAAATCTCCCGCTCACAGATCTGGCAGTGGATCCACCTGGGCTCGATCACCGCCGAGGGCATCCGGATCGACGGAACCTGGGTCGAGGAACAGCTCGTCGACGTTTACGAGGCACTCGAGCGCACGCCCGGAGACCGGTTCGACGACGCGCTCGAGGTGTTCCGGGCATGCGCGCTCGAGCCCGAGTTCCCGACGTTCCTCACCGTGGGAGCGTACGCCCGTTACCTGTAGCTCCTGGCCGCGTAAGCGCGCACTCAGCCCGTTCAGCACTACTGAGGGGGCATCGTGCGCGCTCTCGCATGCAGTGGTGGGCTGGTGGGGGCGTCGATAAGCTGGATCGGTGATCGAGATTCGCACGGCGACGGCGACGGATGCCGCGGCGCTGGCCGAGCTGGCCGTCGCCACCTTCGTGCTCGCCTGCCCGCCACACACCTCGGCCGAGGCCATCGCCGCGTTCCTGCGTGACGTGCTCGCGGAGGGCAACTTCGACGCCTACCTGGCCGACCCGGACCGGCTGATTCTCGTGGCCGAAGTGGCCGGGGAGGCCGGGGAGGCCGGGGCGGCCGGGGCGGCCGGGGTCATGCTCGGCTACACGATGCTCGTATTCGCCGAGCCGGCCGATGACGATGCGCGGGCGGCGGCCACGATCCGACCCACGGCGGAACTGAGCAAGTGCTACCTGCGCGCCGAGACGCACGGCCGCGGGGTGGCGGCGGCCCTGATGAACGCGACCCTGGACGCCGCCCGGGCGCGGGGCGCGGCCGGCAGCTGGCTGGGCGTGAACCAGGAGAACGCGCGGGCCATTCGCTTCTACGAGAAGAACGGGTTCGTCACGGTCGGCGAGAAGCGCTTCCTGGTGGGCGAACGGTACGAGGACGACTTCGTGCTGGAGCGGGCGCTCTAACCGGTGCCCTCCGCCCCGGCCGCGCGGGCCGCGATCGACTGCTCCTTCATCCCCTTGATCTGTTCGTAGGCGGCGAGGGCCGCCCGTCTCGTCTCGCCGAGGTCGACGATCGGGGCCGGGTAGGCATCCGTGCCGTATTCCGGCACGTTCTGACGGATATACTCCGCGTTTGGATCGAACTTCTTCGCCTGCAGCTCCGGGTTGAAGACCCGAAAGAAGGGGGCGGCGTCGGCGCCGGACCCGGCCACCCACTGCCAGCCGAACGGGTTGCTCGCGGCGTCGGCGTCGACGAGGGTGTCCCAGAACCACTGCTCTCCGAGCCGCCAGTCGATCAGCAGGTTCTTGATCAGGAACGATGCCGTCACCATGCGCACTCGATTGTGCATGCTGCCGGTGCGCCAGAGTTCTCGCATGCCGGCGTCGACGAGCGAGATCCCGGTGCGGCCGCGCTGCCAGGCTTCGAGCACGCGCTGGTCAAGTTTCGGCCAGGGGAAAGCGTCGAATTCGGGCCGCAGGTTGACGGTGGCGAGGGTGGGGTTGGTGAACAGCACGTGGTAGCTGAACTCCCGCCAGCCGATCTCGGTAAGGAATCGGGTCGCACTGGCCTGGGCGGGCCCGGTGAGGCCGATCCTGGCCCGCTCGGTTGCATGCCAGATCTGGAATGGACTGATCTCGCCCCAGCGCAGGTGCGGCGACAGACGCGAGGTGACCGCCTGGGCCGGCTCGTCGCGCTCGTCGCCGTACCGAGTGAGGGACTCGCTCAGGAAGGTCTCGAGCAGGCGGTGAGCGGAGTCCTCGCCGGGCTGCCAGGCGCCCCGCAGCCCGGCCGCCCAGTCGGGCCGGGTCGGCAGGAGGCCCCAGCCGGCGAGCGCGTCGGAGGGGATCTCTCCGGGGAAGCCGGGGATCGACTCGGGTGCGGGGTAGGGTGCGCGCGGCGGCGGGCCGGCCGTGCACGCCCGCCAGAAGGGGGTGAACACCGAGTAGGTGCCCCCCTGGCCGGTCTGGATCGTCCACGGCTCGAACAGGAGAGCGCCGGCAAAGCTGCGGGCCTCCGTTCCGGCCGCGGTGAGGCCCGACTTGATCCGGGTGTCCACCTCGCGCTCGGCGGCGCCGTAGCGACGGTTCCAGAATACGGCGTCGGCGCCGACGGATGCCGCGAGCGCCATGATCATGTCCTCGGCCGGCCCCCGGCGCAGCGTCAACCGGCCGCCCAGGCGTTCCAGCGAGTCGGCCAGCGCTGTCACGCTCCCGTGAAGCCACCACCGGGCCGCGCCACCGAGCGGCCGGACCGCAGGGGACTCCTCGTCCAGCACGTACACGGCCACGATCGGCTTGCCGCGTTCGAGCGCGGCCTGCAGGGCCGGGTTGTCCGCGAGGCGCAGGTCGTCGCGGAACCAGACGAGGGACGGGCCGTCGCCGCTCACGAGCGAGGCCCGGCAGAGTCGGAGCCGGCAGCGGTCGAGGCAGAGGCAGTGGCAGAGTCCGCAGAGGAGCCGGTCGGGTCATCCGTCACCCGCAGCACGATCTTGCCGCGTGTGTGTCCCTCCTCGATCAGGCGGTGCGCCGCCGCGCCTTCTGCGAGGGGGAACACCCGGTCCACGTGCACCCGCACGGCGCCGTCGTCGATGAGTTCGGTGATGACGTCGAGGGTGTGCCCGGAGGGCGCCACCTTGAATCCGGTGGCACGGATGCCCGCGGCCGCGGCCTCCTCCGCCATGGTCGGCCAGCTTCCGGTCGGCGCGTTCACCAGGATTCCGCCGGGGCGCAGCACGCCGAGCGACCGAGTGCCGGTGTTGTCGTGAACATTGCCGACCAGGTCGATCACCGCGTCCAGCCCGGAGAGCACCTCGTCGAACCGGGTCTGGGTTTGGTCGATGACGACGTCGGCGCCGAGCTCTCGCAGGAAATCAAGGTTGCGGGTCGACCCGGTCGCGGTCACGTGGGCGCCGAAGGCCTTGGCAAACTGCACGGCGAAATGGCCGACCCCGCCGCTGCCGGCGTGAATGAGCATCCGTTGCCCGGGAGCCGCCGCGGCCAGGTCCACGACCATGCCCCACGCGGTGAGCGCCGCTACCGGTACAGCGGCCGCCTCGACGTGGCTGAGTCGCACGGGCTTGCGGGTGACGTTCAGGCTGGAGACGGTCACCAGCTCGGCGTAGCTGCCGGGGGTGCGGGGCACGCGGGCGATGCCGAAGACCGCGTCGCCGGGCTGCAGCGGGAACGCCTCGTAGGGCGCGCTGACCACGACGCCGCTGAAATCGAGTCCGAGCACGGTCGGGTAGCCGCGGATGGCCTTCGTGACGCCGCCGCCGGCCCTGGTTTTGGCATCGATCGGGTTGACTCCGGCGGCGACGACCCGCACGAGGAGTTCATCAAAAATCGCGATCGGGGCGTCCACCTCGGCCAGGTGCAGCTCGTCGGCCGGGCCGGGGCGGTCGATCACGAGGGCGCGCATGGTCGGTGAGTGATTCGTGGCGTTTCCCATCTGCCCATTCTCTCGTGGGTTGCGCGCCGCCGGGGCACAACCGGGACAAACCGGCACATCCCGGTGTCCCTCGAATTGGGGGTGCAAGAGGCCGAATCTGGTGGCGGCGAGGTCTGGCTGGAAGGGGGGCCAGGCGCATAGTCTGTCCACATAAAGGGGGACCGACCCCGGTGTGTGGAAGAGTCCCTGGTTTCCCGCATCCGGTCTCTCTTGGGTTCGGATCATCCCCCCACCGAGCCAGTACTCAGCACTCCGCCCGGCTCATCTGAAAAAGTCGTACCGCACCCGAAGCGGCGCGAACTTGCTCGATCAGTAGTGGCGTGACGCCGAGGGGAAAGCCGCCTGCGACACCCGGCAAGCGGCTTTCCCGCGGGCATCCGCGCGCTGCGAAACCGGTGGACGACCGGTGGACGACCGGTCAGGCCTGCGCGGGCGGTGGACCCGAGGTGGTCTGCTGGTTGAGCAGGGCGATCAGGTTGTTGGCGTACCCCACCAGGATCGCGATCTGGTCTTCGTCACGGTCGATCCACCGGCACTCGGGCTCGGCATTCACGGGGACGAAGTCCTGGTGCTGTTCCCAGACGAGCAGGGTGCGTTCGGCGCCGAGCACGTACTGCTGCCACCACACCTGACGCAAGTACGAGCGCGGGATGCTGCGCCAGGCCTTGCTCGTCGTCTTGATCTCGGCCAGTTCAAGGCCGCCGGCACCCTGGCCTGAACCGGTGCCGACGCCGTCGGGGGTGGCCAGGTGCCGCCGGTGGTGGGCCGCGTGGAACAGGGCCGTGCTGGGCTCGATGCCGTAGCGGCCGAGCACCCAGGCCGCGATCTCGGGCTCCCGGGCGCGCCCGTGGTCCGTGAAGCTGTTGCCGTTGAAGCTGCTGCCGTTGAGCTTGTCGTAGACGGCGGTCTGCAGCGATTTCGGGGTGGCGAGCTTGGCGACATCCGTGGCCGTGATCCCCTGGGCGCGGGCCCGCAGCCAGGTCACCCGGTCGGTGGAATCGGCAACGATGCGCCGGAGGTGCGCCGCGGCGACCAGGGGCGCCACCGGCCGGGCATCGACGGGCGACGGATGCACCTCCTCATCGAACAGGGAGAGCAGCTGGTTCGTCACTGTTCCATTGTGCCTGTTCGCCGGGCCTGCCCACGCCGGGCGGCATCAGCCGTCGCGCTATGGCTGCGGGGCGACAGCGGACGGATGACGGTTTCGCGTCACAGCAGAGACCAAGACTGCGCATAGCCGATTCATAGCCAACACTCGGATACTGGTAATCATGAGCACTAGCGAGAACGAGCGAGTGGTCCGCGCACCGCGCCTGACCAGGGCGGACGGCAGCGCCATCCGGGTGCTCGTGGTCGACGACGAACCCACGCTGACCGATCTGCTCCAGATGGCGCTGCGCTATGAGGGCTGGGAGGTGCGCACGGCCGGCGAGGGGCGTCAGGCGCTCACGATCGCCCGCGAATTCCGGCCGGATGCGATCGTGCTCGACATCATGCTGCCCGACCTCGACGGCCTGCAGGTGTTGCAACGCGTGCGGTCGGACGGCCACGAGACGCCCGTGCTCTTCCTCACGGCCAAGGACTCCCTCGACGACCGGCTCAAGGGGCTGACGGCCGGCGGCGACGACTACGTCACCAAACCGTTCAGCCTTGAAGAGGTCGTCGCCCGGCTCCGCGGGCTCATCCGCCGGTCCACCCTCACCGTGGCCGACTCCCTGGATCCCCGCATTTCGGTCGGCGACCTCACCCTCGACGAGGACAGCTACGAGGTGTTCCGCGGGGGAGACGCGATCGAGCTGACCGCCACCGAATTCGAACTGTTGCGCTTCCTGATGCGCAACCCCCGGCGGGTGCTCAGCAAGGCCCAGATCCTCGACCGGGTGTGGAGCTATGACTTCGGCGGCAAGTCCTCCGTCGTCGAGATCTACATCTCCTATCTGCGCAAGAAGGTCGACGCCGGCCGCGTGCCGATGATCCACACGGTGCGCGGCGCCGGCTATATGTTGAAGACCGCTTCGTGACCCCGAATTCTCCCCGCGAGCCGGGCGCTCGCCGGCGACGCGCGCCGTGGACCCTGCGCCGGCGGCTGGTGCTCGCCGTCGTCGGCCTCCTCGCCCTGGTCAGTATTGGTATCGGGATGGTCAGCGTCGCCATTCTCCGTGCCTCCCTGATCGACGGCCTCGACCAGCAGCTGCAAAGCGCGTCGGACCGGTCAGGCGCCGTGATCGACGTGCGCCGGGATGCGGACGACGAGGGCGGCAACGGGGCACTCTTCACACCGACGGCGCAGATGATTCTGTCCGGTCCGGCCCAGCAGCCTGGAACGCTGGCCCTGGTCTACGACGGCTCGACCGTCACGGCCGGCTACACGGAGGAGGAGAGCGGCGAGATCGCCAAGCTGACCGGTGAGCAGGTGCAGTTGCTGGCCGAACAGATGCGGGAATCGACCGCGGTGACGGTGCATCTCGGCGAAGACGCCGGCAGCTACCGGGTCAGGGCCGACACGACCCGCAACGGCACCCTTTACCTGGTGGGCCTGCCGCTCTCCGGGGTGCAGAACACGGTCACCCAGTTGGGCATCATCATTGCGGTGGTCTCCCTGGTCGGCATCCTCATCGTCGCGATTCTGGCCACCTGGATCGTGCGGCTCGCCCTGCGCCCGTTGGTGCGCGTGACCGAGACGGCGGCGCGGGTGTCCGAGCTCCCCCTGGACCGTGGGGAGGTCTCGCTCGTCGACCGGGTACCGGCCGCCGACACCGACCCCCGCACCGAGGTCGGCCGGGTGGGATCGGCGCTGAACCGCATGCTCGACCACGTGGACGTGGCGCTCGAAACACGTCAGGCCAGTGAGCGCAAGGTGCGCCAGTTCGTCGCCGACGCCAGCCACGAGCTGCGCACGCCGCTGGCGTCGATCCGCGGCTACGCCGAACTCACCCGCCGCTCCGACCAGGAACTGCCGCCGGACGCGCTGCATTCCCTGGGGCGGATCGAGTCGGAATCGGTGCGGATGACCGGCCTGGTCGAAGACCTGCTGCTCCTCGCCCGTCTCGACGAAGGCCGGGAGCTGGTCAGCAGCCTGGTCGACCTGACCAGCCTGATCGTGGACGTCGTCAGCGACGCCCACGCCGCCGGCCCGGGACGGGTGCTGGGCCTGGAGCTGCCCGACGAGCCGGTGGAAATCGTCGGTGATGCCGCGCGGCTGCACCAGGTGTTCGCCAACCTGCTCGCCAACGCGCGTATCCACACGCCCCCCGAGACCACGGTCGACGTGGCCCTCGCGCGCCAGAACGACCGCGTTATCCTGACAGTGACGGATGACGGCCCCGGCATTCCCGAGAACCTCCGGGCCACACTGTTCGAGCGTTTCACCCGCGGCGACAGCACGCGCTACCGGGGAACGGGCAGCACGGGCCTCGGCCTGGCCATCGCCCACGCGGTCGTGGCCGCGCACCAGGGCGAGATCGAGGTCGAGAGCCGCCCCGGTTTCACGTGCTTCCTCGTCTCCCTCCCCGTCGCGCTCGCCTGATCCCGTCCCGTGCCGGTGCGTGGTCTGCCCGGTTCGCCATGCGAATTCGACGGAGATTTTGCTCCAGAACAAGGTTTTGAACCCGAAACCGGCCATTTCGGGCAAAATCTCCGTCGAATTGGTTCAGGGTCGGGTTCAGGAGTCGCAGGCGGGCAGCGGGCAGCAGGCAGCGGGAGGCGGGTTCGGGGATGCAGTGAACGGATGCCGATTTGCACCGGCCTCCACCATCCCGTATCGTGGGCGAAAGCCAAAGACCGCCGGTTATTGCCGTGTAGAAATGCACTGGCAATCGAAGGTTCATTCACGTGAACGGCCCGCGCAGGATTCGAAGTCAGACTGCATTCTTCCGGAATGCGTTCCCAGCTCCGGCGCCTGCGCCGGAGCTTTTTTCATGTCTGCTCCCCGGGCTACCGGCACATGAAACCAAGAGGAGCGCCATGGCGAACAAGGAAGCAACGGTCGCCGAGCTTACGGAGAAATTCCAGAGCTCGACCGCCGTTCTGCTCACCGAGTACCGCGGTCTCACTGTTGCGCAGCTCAAGTCGCTGCGCGTTTCCATCAGTGCGGACGCCACGTACGCCGTGGTGAAGAACACGCTGACCAAGATTGCGGCGAACAACGCCGGCATCACGTCGTTTGACGACGAGCTTGTCGGTCCGTCCGCAATCGCATTCGTTCACGGAGACCCTGTCGCCGTTGCGAAGACCCTGCGTGCCTTCACCAAGGCAAACCCTCTCCTGGTAGTGAAGGGTGGTTACTTCGACGGTAACCCGCTCACCGCCGCAGAGGTAGGCAAGCTCGCCGACCTCGAGTCCCGCGAAGTGCTGCTGGCCAAGCTGGCCGGCGCATTCAAGGCCTCGCTGTTCGGAGCCGCATATCTGTTCAACGCACCGCTGTCGAAGGCTGTTCGCACCATCGACGCGCTGCGTGAGAAGCAGGAGTCCGCGAACTAGGCATCTGCCTGGCATCGCGGTGAGTAACTAAGAAACTATAGGGAGAAAAATCATGGCAAAGCTTTCCACCGAGGAATTGCTCGAACAGTTCAAGGGCCTCACCCTCATCGAACTCTCCGAGTTCGTCAAGGCGTTCGAGGAGACCTTCGAGGTCACCGCCGCTGCACCGGTCGCCGCTGCCGGCGCTGCCGGTCCCGCCGCCCCCGTTGAAGAGGTCGAAGAGCAGTCCGCTTTCGACGTCATCCTCGAGGCTGTCGGCGACAAGAAGATCCAGGTCATCAAGGTTGTGCGCGAGCTCACCAGCCTGGGCCTCGGCGAGGCCAAGGCCGTCGTCGATGGCGCGCCGAAGGCCGTCCTCGAAGGCGTTTCCAAGGAAGCCGCTGAAAAGGGCAAGGCTGCTCTCGAAGCTGCCGGCGCCACCGCCGTCCTCAAGTAGTCGGGGCCCCGCGAGGGGTTCTCTGCTTCTCGTAGAGGCGTGACGGCGCAAGCCGTCCACACAGAGAAGGCGTCGCATCCATCGGATGCGGCGCCTTCCGTCGTTATGCCCGTTCCGTCAGGCCCGACGCACGGTGTCAGCCCCCGTGGGTGAGCCGTGGGCCGCTGGTGCTCGAGCGGATGACCAGGTTCGTGGGCAGCCGGGTCAGGTGATCCTCGTCGCCGTGCTGAGTGGGGTTCTCCAATTCCGTCAGGAGGGCCTGCACCGCGAGCCGGCCCTGTGTGCGCGGGTGCTGCTCGAGGGTGGTCAGACGGAACATATCGGCATACGGATGTCCGTCGATCCCGATCACGGACAGGTCGGCCGGCACCTGGATGCCCAGTTCCCTGGCGGCGACGATCAAACCGATCGCGATCTCGTCGCTCGCGGCGAAGACCGCGGTGGGGCGGGTGCGCGGGTCGCCGAACACGGCGAGGCCCACCTCGTAGCCGCCCGGCATCGTGAACTCGCAGGCGTAGAACAGGCCCGAGCGTTCGGTGGGCAGGCCGGCGGCGCTCATGGCGGCGTAGAAACCGGTGAGCCGGTTGCTGTGCACCTGGAAGTCCATCTCGTCTTCTTTGCTGCCGCCGATGTGCACGATGTCCGTGTGCCCCAGGCTGAGCAGGTGCTCGGTGGCGAGCCGGGCCGCGGCAACGTCGTCGATGGCGATCGTGTCCACGCCGCGGATGGGTCCGCCGATTCCGACCAGCGGGCGGCCCAGACGGTGCAGCAGGGTGACCTCCTCATCGCTGAGCGCCACACCGACCGAGATCACTCCGTCGAAGCGTTTGCGCGCGAGGAAGTACTCGAAGACCCTCTCCCGTTCGGGTGAGGGTGCCGGCAGGTTGTAGAGGGTCATGTCGTACCCCTTGTCCAGCAGCGCCTGTTCCATGCTCTCCAGAACCTCGGAGAAAAACCAGCGGCTGATGAACGGGATGATCACGCCGATGCTCTTGGTTCGGCCGGTGACGAGGCTGGCCGCGTTGGGTGAAGCGACGTAACCGATCTCCCTGGCTGCAGCGATGACCTTGATCCGGGTCTGCTCCGACACATAGCCACGACCGCTCAGGGCACGGGAGGCTGTGGCCTTCGCGACGCCGGCGAGGCGTGCGACATCCGCAATTGCGCTCATTCCAGCCTCCGCCCTTGGACCCGTTTCCAACACTGTACAGCTCTGGCAGGCCCGCTGGAACCGGTTCCATTATATCCGCCGGAATGCGACACGTCCCGCGGGACGAACTTTCGAAGGTGTCGTGGCGGGAGTGCGATCTTTGCCATTCCGTGACAAATCTGGTCTTGCGATTCGGCCCGGCGTACCGTACCTTGTGGTGTGGAACCGGTTCCTTATCTGATCGTTTTCGGCACAGAAGCTGTTCCTGCAGCACCTGGGTGTTTGTCCGGGGATATCCCCGGCGCATCTTCATCAAACTCAACGAGGAGGAAAAATGCGGTCATTCCACCGCCGAATCACAGCACCCATTGCCATTGCGGCGATCGCCGGTCTGACCTTGGCCGGCTGTTCCGGTGGCCCCGGCAGCACGAACACCGACTCCGGAGCTGAAGGCGACGGCGTCGTCTCCGTCTACGGCACCATCGGTGACACCGAGGCCAAGCTCCTCGAGAAGTCCTGGGCTGCCTGGGAAGAAGAGAACAACATCGACATCCAGTACGAGGCGTCGAAGGAGTTCGAGGCTCAGATCGCCATCCGCGCCCAGGGTGGCAGTGCTCCCGACATCGCGATCTTCCCGCAGCCCGGACTGATGGCTGACCTTGCCAGCCGCGACTTCCTCAAGCCTGCCCCGAAAGCCGTCGAAGACAACGTTGACGAGTTCTGGTCCAAGGACTGGAAGGCCTACGGCACCGTCGGGGACACGTTCTACGGCGCGCCACTGATGGCCAGCGTCAAGGGCTTCATCTGGTACTCCCCGGCTAAGTTCACCGAGTGGGGTGTCGAAGTTCCCGAGACCTGGGACGAACTCCTCGCCGTGACGAAGACCATCCAGGAGAAGACCGGCAGCGCCCCGTGGTGCGCCGGATTCGGCTCGGGCGACGCCACCGGCTGGCCGGGCACGGACTGGGTCGAAGACCTCGTCCTGCGTCAGGCCGGAGCGGAGACCTACGACAAGTGGGTTGCCAACGAGATCCCGTTCACGGACCCCGCAATCAAGGCCGCCTTCGACTCCGTCGGAGAGATCCTGCTGAACCCTGCCAACGTCAACGCCACGTTCGGTGATGTCCGCTCGATCAACAGCACCCCGTTCGGTGACGTGGCCACGCCGCTCGCCGCAGGAACCTGCGCGCTGCACCACCAGGCATCCTTCTTCGACGGCTTCATCACGGATGCCGGCGGAGAGGTCGGTCCCGACGGTGACGTCTGGGCCTTCATCACCCCGGCCGAAGAGGCCGGCAGCCAGGCCGTGACCGGTGGTGGCGAGATCGTCGCCGCATTCGCGGATGACGCCGACACCCAGGCCGTTCAGACGTACCTCTCCAGCGACGACTGGGCGAACAGCCGGGTGAGCCTCGGTGGAGTCATCAGCGCCAACTCGGGTCTTGACCCGGCCAACGCGAAGAGCCCCATCCTGCAGGAAGCCATCAAGATCCTTCAGGACCCGGAGACCACCTTCCGCTTTGACGCCTCCGACCTGATGCCCGGCTCCGTGGGCGCCGGCACCTTCTGGAAGGGAATGGTCAACTGGATCAACGGAGCCCCGACCGACGAGGTTCTCACCAGCATCGAAGCCGGCTGGCCCTCCAGCTAGTTCAATTCGGAACCAACGCATCTAACAGCACCACAACCGTGCGGGTCGTCCTCCTGAAAAGGGGCGACCCGCACTCCCCTGCTGGTGTACCGTGGCGGTAGTTTTCCGCCCCACCAGCAAACTGTGAGCCCGCAGTCGTACTCGAGAGGTTTCATATGTCGGCGTTCCTTGCCTGGCTGGCTGACTTGCCGCCCCTGGTCCAAGTCCCCATCATCATCCTCGCGTTCGTCGCCCTGGTGGCCGCGATCCTGTTCGTCGTCGAGATAGCCCCGCGCAAGGGCACCGGCTACACCGTGATCCGTCTCGCCGTCTGCGTCGCCGCCCCGCTGCTCATCCTGCTCGCCGCGGGATCGTACTGGTGGGCCATCGCCGCGGCCGCCGTTCTCGGCGGAGTCTTCTTCATCGTCGACTACCGCTCACGCTCCGGCGCCGGCTACCTCTTCCAGCTCTTCGGCTTCCTCGCTCCGGCCATCCTGCTCCTCATCGTCGGACTCATCATCCCGACCATCCAGACCACGGTGCAGGCGTTCATGAACTCCCGCGGAACCGAGTTCATCGGCCTCGACAACTTCGTCTGGGTGTTCACCCAGCCGGAGGCCATCCGCACGGTGCTCAACACGATCGTCTGGGTGCTCATCACTCCGCTCGTGTCTACGATCGCCGGCCTGGCCTATGCGGTCTTCATCGACAAGAGCCGCGGCGAGAAGTACTTCAAGATCATGGTCTTCATGCCCATGGCAATCTCTTTCGTCGGGGCGTCCATCATCTGGCGCTTCGTCTACACGGCCCGGCCGGCCGACCAGAACCAGATCGGCCTGCTCAACCAGGTTGTGGTGTGGTTCGGCGGCCAGCCCGTCGACTTCCTCGCCAACGCACCCTGGAACACGGTCTTCCTGATCGTCGTGCTGATCTGGGTGCAGACCGGATTCGCCATGGTCGTGCTCTCCGCCGCCATCAAGGGCGTGCCTGCCGAGCAGATGGAGGCCGCCGAACTCGACGGCACCAACGCCTGGCAGAAGTTCACCAACGTCACGGTGCCCGGCATCCGCGGCGCCCTCGTCGTCGTGTTGACGACGATCTCCATCGCCTCCCTCAAGGTCTTCGACATCGTCCGGACCATGACCGCAGGCGCCAACGACACCAGCGTCATCGCGAACGAGATGTACACGCAGTTCAAGAACTTCGAGCAGGGCCGGTCCGCCGCCTTCGCCGTGATCCTGTTCCTGCTCGTGCTCCCGATCGTCGTCTACAACGCCCGCCAGATTCAGAAGCAGAGGGAAATCCGATGAGCGCGATTCTTCCGGTTGAGCTCCCCGTCGACAAGAACACCAAGAGCCAAACTCGCCGAGGCGAGCGCCGTCAGGAGTTCGCGGCGGCCAAGCGCACCAAGAAGCGGTTGACCAGCCGAGGCGCCACGATCGCGGCGCTCGTGATCGCCGTGCTCTGGACCGTTCCGACCTTCGGGCTCTTCGTCTCCTCCTTCCGCCCGGCGCAGGAAGTACGCACCACCGGCTGGTGGACGCTCTTCTCGAACTGGGGTCTGACCATCGACAACTACAGCGATGTGCTCCAGGCCGGCAACAGTCAGCTGAATCTGGCCGGTGCGTTCATCAACTCGATCGCGATCACCCTGCCGGCCACACTGCTGCCGCTGATCATCGCCAGCCTCGCGGCCTACGCATTCGCCTGGATCGACTTCCGCGGCAAGAACGTGCTGTTCATCGCGGTTTTCGCGCTGCAGATCGTTCCGCTGCAGATGGCCCTCGTGCCGCTCTTGCAGTTCTTCTCGCGGGGTGAGGTCTTCGGCTTCCCGGTGGTCTCCTCGATCAGCGACGCCGGCGGCTACTCGCAGGTGTGGATCGCGCACACGATGTTCGCCCTGCCGCTCGCCATCTACCTGCTGCACAACTTCGTGTCGGAGATTCCCGCCGACGTCATCGAGGCGGCGCGGGTCGACGGCGCCGGTCACGGGCAGATCTTCTTCCGCATCGTGCTGCCGCTGACCATGCCGGCGATCGCATCCTTCGCCATCTTCCAGTTCCTCTGGGTCTGGAACGACCTGCTCGTGGCGCTGATCTTCGCCGACGGTGCGGTGGCGCCGATGACCAAGCTGCTAGCCGAGATCACCGGTACCCGAGGCCAGGACTGGCACCTGCTCACGGCCGGCGCGTTCATCTCGATCCTGGTTCCGCTGATCGTGTTCTTCTCCCTGCAGCGCTACTTCGTGCGCGGCCTGCTGGCCGGTTCGACGAAGGGCTAGCCGCATCAGCGACTGTGCCCGTTCCGCCGCTGGCGCCCACCCGGGCCGCCGGTGTTCGGAACGGGCACATTTGTGTGCCGCGCGGGAGTTTAGAGTGAAGTCATGAGTGGAATGCACGGTGGCGGCGGCGGTCGACGGGGGCGGGTCAGTGGCGCGGATGTCGTGGCGCAGCGGGCCGAGAACGCCGAGGCCCCGCGCATCCCGAATTTGCTTCGCCGGATCATCGGCCTGTTCGCGCCGCACCGCGCGAAGCTCACGGTCACCGTGGTTCTCGTATTCATCAGCGCGGCGCTCTCCGTCGTGCCGCCCCTGCTCGTGCAGCGGGCCTTCGACGAGGGGCTCTTCCCGCCCGGCGGCAGCCCGGACGTGCAGCGTCTCGCCGTGCTCGTGGGGGTGATGATCGCCATCTACCTGGGGACGCAGTTGCTCGGCGTCTGGCAGGCCTGGCTCACCGCCACGGTCGGCAACTCGGTGATGGGTGCCCTGCGGGTGCGCCTGTTCACCCACTTGCAGGCGATGGAGCTGAGCTTCTTCACTCGAACGAAGACGGGCGTCATCCAATCCAGGCTGCAGAACGATGTCGGCGGCGTCGCGAGCGTGCTCACCAACACCATCTCCAGTCTGCTCGGCAACGTCGTGACCGTGATCGCGGCGCTCGTCGCGATGCTCCTGCTGAGCTGGCAGCTGGCGATCGTCGCCATCATCCTGATGCCCGTGCTCGTCTTTGCCCAGCGCCGAGTCGGCCAGGTGCGGGCCCGCATCGCGTCCAGGACGCAGGAGTCGCTCTCGGACATGACGGCGATCACGCAGGAGACGCTGAGCGTATCCGGCATCCTGCTCTCGAAAAGCTTCACCCGCCAGAAGACCGAGATCCATCGGTATGCCGACGAGAATGCCAACCAGGTCGAGTTGCAGATCAGCCAGCAGATGAGCGGCCAGTGGTTCTTCGCCACGGTGAGCATCTTCCTCTCCAGCATCCCGGCGATCGTCTACCTCGTGGCCGGTCTGCTGATGGGCAGTGGAACGACCGACATCACGGCGGGCACGATCGTGGCCTTCACGACCGTGCAGTCACGGCTGCTGTTCCCGCTGCTCGGCCTGATGCGCGTTGCCCTCGACCTGCAGACCTCAAGCGCCCTGTTCGCCCGCATCTTCCAGTACCTCGACCTCCGGCCCGCGATCCGCGACGCCCCCGACGCCGCCCCCGTGCCGGCCCGCGGCGAGGCCGTCGGCCGGGTCGCCTTCGACGGGGTCACCTTCGCCTACCCGGATGCCGGCGCGGAATCGCGCCCCACCCTGGACGACGTTTCCTTCACGATCGAGCCGGGCCAGTTCGCGGCCTTCGTCGGCCCGTCCGGGGCAGGCAAGACCACCGTGTCCTATCTCATCCCGCGCTTCTACGAGGCCTCGGCCGGGCGGGTACTCTTCTCCGGCGTCGAGGTGCAGGGCCTCCAGCAGCAGTCCCTCGTCTCCCACATCGGCATCGTCAGCCAGGAGACCTACCTCTTCCACGCGACCATCGCCGAGAACCTCCGCTACGCGAAACCGGAGGCGACGGATGCCGAGCTCGAGGCCGCGGCCCGGTCGGCGAGTATCCACGACACGATCGCATCCTTCCCCGCCGGCTACGACACCCTGGTGGGGGAGCGCGGCTACCGGCTCTCCGGCGGCGAGAAGCAGCGCATCGCCATCGCGCGGGTGCTGCTCAAGGACCCCGAGGTGCTGATCCTCGACGAGGCCACCAGCGCCCTGGACGCCATCTCCGAGCGCGTCGTTCAGGCGGCCCTGGACACCGCTTCCCGCGGGCGTACGACCATCGCCATCGCGCACCGGCTGTCGACCATCGTGTCCGCCGACGTCATCTTCGTCGTCGACGCCGGCCGGATCGTAGAGAGGGGCACCCACGCCGAACTGCTCAAAGACGATGGCGTCTACGCGCGGCTGTACTCGGAGCAGGTCACGTCGCCGACGCCCACGGCCCCCACTCCGCTCACGCCGATAGAGTTGACCCGGCTCGAATCCGTGACGAAGAACCCTCGATGAAGGACTCTCGATGAAAATTGCCGACACCGTTCTCGACCTCATCGGTGACACCCCCCTGGTCAGGCTGCACAAGGTGACGGCTGACGTCAGCGCCACCGTGCTGGTCAAGCTGGAGTACCTGAACCCGGGCGGCTCCGCGAAGGACCGCATCGCGGTGCGCATCATCGATGCCGCCGAACGGGACGGCTTCCTGCTTCCCGGCGGCACCATCGTCGAGCCGACCTCGGGCAACACGGGCGTCGGCCTCGCTCTCGTTGCCCAGCAACGCGGCTACAAGTGCGTGTTCGTGCTGCCGGACAAGGTGGGCGAGGACAAGCGCAACGTGCTCACGGCCTACGGCGCGGAGATTGTGGTGACCCCGACATCCGTCGCCCCCGACCACCCTGACTCCTATTACAGCGTGTCCGACCGGCTGGCCCGGGAGATCCCGGGGGCTTTCAAGCCCAACCAGTACTTCAACCCGAACGGCCCGCTCAGCCACTACGAGACGACCGGGCCCGAGATCTGGCGCGACACCGACGGCACGATCACCCACTTCGTCGCGGGCGTCGGCACCGGCGGCACCATCACCGGTACCGGACGGTACCTGCGCGAGGTCTCGGGAGAGAGCGTGCGCATCATCGGCGCCGATCCGGAGGGCTCGGTGTACTCCGGTGGCACCGGCCGGCCGTATCTGGTCGAGGGCGTGGGCGAGGACTTCTGGCCGGGCGCCTACGACCCGGAGGTCGTGCACGAGGTGATCGCCGTCTCCGACGCCGACTCCTTCGCGATGACCCGCCGGCTCGCCCTCGAAGAGGGCATTCTGGTCGGAGGTTCGAGCGGCATGGCCGTCGTCGCCGCCCTGCGCGCGGCGAAAACCCTCGGCGCCGACGACACCATCGTCGTGCTGCTGCCCGACGGCGGGCGCGGCTACCTGGGCAAGATCTTCAATGACGGCTGGATGCGCAGCTACGGTTTCAGCAACGCGCCGACCGGTCACACGGTGGGGAACCTGCTCGGAGCGAAGAGCGGGGGCCTTCCCGCGTTCGTCTACGTGCACCCGGGCGACACCGTGCACGACGCGATCGAAACCATGACGAGGGGCGGTGTGTCGCAGTTGCTCGTGCTGAGCGCCAAGCCCCCCGTCGTCATGGGCGAGGTACTCGGCGCGGTCGATGAACGTGCCTTGATGGGCCTCGTTTTCTCCGGCGACGCCAAGCTCACCGACCGGGTCGGTTCAATCGTCGGCGATGCGCTGCCCCTGATCGGTGTGAACGAGCCGGTTGCCGCAGCGCGAGCCGCGTTCGCCGAGCACGACGCGCTGCTCGTGACCGACGGTGGCAAGCCGCTCGGCGTCATCACCCGGCACGACCTGCTCAGCTATCTGAGCGTCTAACTTACAGTTCTATTCATACGCAGACCAGCAGGGAGCCCGCAATGGCCAACACCCAGAAGTTCGACACGATCGCCATCCACGCCGGTCAGGAATTCGACCCGACCACCGGTGCCGTCATCCCGCCGATCTACCAGACCTCCACCTATGTGCAGGACGGCATCGGCAACCTGCGCGGCGGCTACGAGTACAGCCGCGGCGGCAACCCCACGCGTACCGTGCTGGAGAGCCTGCTCGCCGCGCTCGAGGGCGGTAAGCACGGCCTGTCGTTCGCGAGCGGACTTGCCGCGGAAGACACTATTTTGCGCGCAATCCTCAAGCCTGGCGACCACGTCGTACTCGGCAACGACGTCTACGGCGGAACCCACCGCCTCATCAACAAGGTGCACGCCGCGTGGGGCGTGCGCAACAGCACGGTGGAGATGAGCGACCTGGTTGCGGTCGAGGCGGCCATCCGCCCGGAGACAAAAATTCTCTGGGTCGAGACACCGAGCAACCCGCTCATGAAGATCAGCGACATTGCGGCCCTTGCCGAGATCGCGCATCGCCACGGCGTGGTCGCGATCGTCGACAACACTTTTGCGTCACCTGCGCTGCAGCATCCGCTGGAATTTGGCGCTGACGTGGTCGTGCACTCGACCACAAAATATCTCGGCGGACACTCCGACGTGCTCGGCGGCGCCCTCATCATCAACGACGACGAGCTGCACGAGAAGGCCCAATTCTTGCAGTTCGCGGCTGGCCCGGTCTCGGCTCCGCTCGACGCCTGGCTCACCGTGCGCGGCATCAAGACGCTCTCGGTGCGGATGGAGCGCCACTGCAAAAACGCGCAGGCCATCGCCGAGTATCTCGACGGCCACCCGGCGATCGAGCAGGTTTTCTACCCGGGGCTGCCCAACCACCCCGGCCATGAGCTGGCCACAAAGCAGATGTCCGGCTTCGGCGGCATGATCTCCATCGCGTTCGCCGGTGGCGCCGCGGCGGCGCGCGGCTTTGCTGAAGCCACACACCTGTTCCAGCTGGCCGAGTCGCTCGGCGGCGTCGAGTCGCTTGTGAACTACCCCTCCGAGATGACGCACGCCTCGGTGCGCGGCACCGAACTGGAGGTGCCCGACAATATCGTGCGTCTGTCGGTCGGCATCGAAGACGTCGACGACCTCATCGCCGACCTCGAGAGCGCCCTGCCCCGCGGATAGCGGGGCCACATGGCCAGGTACCGGTTAGAGCGCACTGATGTTCCACGACGCCTTGGTCGTCTCGCCGGGCCGGATAGAGATCAGGTCGATCGTGGAGTTGAAGGCGTCCGGTGGGCAGGTCATGGGTTCTACGGCAAGCCCAAGTCGTGATTTCGCCGGGGCGGGAAGGTCTGCGGTATGAATCTGCACCCACGGGCACTCGATGCCCCAGGTCATCGCAACCCCTGAGCCGGAGGGATCGATCAGGCGTACCGTCGCGGTATCCGAAGCATCCCACACGAGTGCGGTGAAGGCGTGGTCGATCGCCGTCCCGGCGATGGGCCGCGGTGTCCGAAAGTCGAAGGCACCATTCGATTCAGTTTCAACGCGTTCGATACCGGCGGGCGCGAGTCGATCTTCGGTGACCGTCATCACTTCGTTGGCCGGGAGGTGCAGGGTCCAGTCGTCGACGCGACCCGGACCAGCTACCAGGTAGGGGTGCGGCCCGGTTCCAAACGGTGCTCGTTCTGAACCCAGGTTGGTCGCCGAGACCGTCGTTGATAGTCCACGCTCGCTGATCGTGAACGTCACTTCAATTGCCAGACGAAAGGGGTAGCCGTCCTGCGGCTCGATCGTGGCACCGAGTGTGACGGCACGGTCGGTCTGATGCACGGCAGCGAAGTCGAGCCAGCAGACCAGCCCGTGCAGGGCGTGCCCCCTGTCCGGTTCGTTGAGCGGAAGGCGGTATTCGACGCCGTCGTGCGTGTAGCGGCCGTCCACTATCCGGTTAGGCCAGGGGGCCAGGGTCGCGCCTCGATAGTTCGGTCGCAGGGCATCCGCTTCGAAGGGAACAATGAGGTCTCGCCCGTCATATTGAAGCGTTCTGACGCTGGCCCCAATGCTCGCGATCACCGCCGAGTACCCGGAATGGGAGATGGTGAACTGCGTACCAGAACGGGGGCGATCGCGAACGGTCGCCTGGGTTCGGTCGAGAGTGGTGTCGTTGTTCATGACTTTGTGGCTCCTGTGTCGGTTTCTGGTGTGGTCGGCGACTCCGGTTGCAGAACGCCCAGGCCGGCCTCACGCAGGGGGGCGAGCGCTGGGGTGGCGGCGGCAGCATCCGTTATCAGTGTGTGGAACGACCGGAGAGACCCGACTTGGCCGAGATGGACCTGGCCGAGCTTGGAGGCGTCGGCCACCACGATTGACCGGGTCGCTGCGGCGAGCATGAGCTTCTTGATGCCCGCCTCTGGGAGATTGATGTTGGTGACGCCGGCTTCGGCGTGCACGCCATTGCAGCCGATGAAGGCGAGGTCGGCATGCACCTGGCTGAGCACCGTAGCGGCGAGCGGCTCGACGAGTGAGTGCTGGCGCGGGCGCAGAGATCCCCCGGTGACGATTACGGTGAACCGCGGGATGGCCGGTTCAAGCTCGAGCGCGATGCTCAGCCCATTGGTGATGATGACGACGTCGGTGAGGTCCGATCGAGCCACCAGGGCACGGGCGACCGCGAGAGTGGTCGTGCCAACGTCAAGGATTACGCTCTGCCCGTTCGAGACGAGGCCGGCCGCGAGGGCGCCGATCTGTTGTTTCGGCCCCACGGATGCTGCCAGTGCCTGTTCAAAAGACGATTCAAACGGTGGTCGCTCCGCGTAGTCGCGTCGCTGCACTACTACCGCCCCACCGTGCACGCGTTGCACCGTGCCGTCAGCTTCCAGCGCATCGAGGTCGGACCGGGCGGTGACGCCGGAGACCCCGAAGGCCTCGCGGACTTCGCTGACCCGCACGAAGCCCCGCTCATCGATGAGTCGGTGGATCTGCTCTCGCCTGACCGGACCGGGCAGCGCGTCGCGGTCCGACGACGTTGCAGGAGGGCGGGCACGTGCCGTCGACGGTGAGGCGGTCGGGTCAGCAGAAGTCATATATCCATCTTCGCTTAGTTATACATTTCTTTCAATACGAAAGTATTAGTTTCTATTGCGACAATCCGTTATTGTAGGGATCGCCATGACACACGCAGACTTCGTCGCCGATACCGGTATTTCCCGCCAGCGCCACACCCTTGCCGATGGGCGCGACCTCATCTATTTCGACGACCCGGACACGAAACTTCTGGAGCACAAGGCCCCCGACCTGCGGGAGCTCGATCCGCGCCCCGCCACCGCCCGTATGCGGCAGGATCCATTGACTGCGGAATGGGTGTCCATCGCGGCAGCCAGGCAGAACCGGGTGTTCCTGCCGCCCGCCAACCTCGATCCGCTCGCTCCATCGACGCCGGAGAACCCGTCCGAGGTGCCTAGCAACTACGATGTCGCCGTCTTCGAGAACAAGACACCCTCTTTCGGCCCGCTACTAACGGATGCCGACGCTCCCGTCGACCTCACCGACCTGTCGACGATTGGACTGGGACGCACCCGCACGTCCGTCGGACGCTGCGAAGTCGTCTGCTTCAGCCCCGAGAGCGAAGGCTCGTTTGCCAGCCTGTCGGTCACCCGCGCCCGTACCGTGATCGAGGCCTGGGCCGACCGCACGCACGCACTGTCGAACTTACCCGGCATCGAGCAGGTCTTCCCCTTCGAGAACCGCGGCGAGGCCATCGGTGTGACCCTGCGGCATCCGCACGGGCAGATCTACGCCTACCCCTACGTCACGCCCCGCACCCAACGGGTAGTGGCCTCGCTGGAGTCCTATGGACCCACGCTGTTCGCGGATATCCTGGCGCACGAGCAGGCCGGTGAACGTATCATCGTGCGGGGCTCCCACTGGACCGCTTTTGTGCCGTTCGCAGCGCGCTGGCCCATCGAGGTGCACATGCTCCCGCATCGCCACGTTCCGGATTTTGCGGGCACGACCCTCGCCGAGCGCGACGAGCTCGCGGTTCTGTACCGACGGCTGCTCCGTGGGATCGACGCCATTTATACGACACCGACGCCCTACATCGCGGCTTGGCATCAGGCCCCCGTTCACGCTCGGCGGTCGGAGATCAGGCTGATGCTGCAGGTGACGAGCCCCCGTCGTGCGGAGGACAGGCTGAAGTACCTCGCCGGGTCGGAGGCAGCGATGGGAGCCTGGATCGGTGATGTCACCCCCGAACAGGCGGCAATCACGATTCGCGCGGCGATCGACCGAGCCGATGCAGCGGATGCATCCGCGTCCGGCTCCACCACGCCCGATCGTACCGAATCGACGACCCCGACCACCCGTGAGGTATCTGAGCATGCATGACCTGACCCGCACCGCGCTCGCCGGATTCGAAGCCCGATTCGATTCGCCGGCCGCCGGCCTCTGGTCGGCTCCCGGGCGGGTGAACCTGATCGGTGAGCACACCGACTACAACGAAGGTTTCGTTCTCCCCTTCGCGATTGACCGGCGAACAATCGTCGCGCTTGCGCCCCGCGAAGACCGACTGATTCGAGTCGCAAGTACCTTCGCCGAGGAGACCGTCGAACTCGGCCTCGACGAGCTCGTTCCCGAGAATTTGCACGACTGGTCGGCCTATCCGCTCGGCGTCGCCTGGGCGCTCGGCCAGATCGGCGCTCCGCTCGACGCCGTGACCGGATTCGACGCGTACATCGTTTCCGACGTACCGATCGGAGCTGGCCTGTCGTCGTCGGCCGCGATCGAAAGCGCCGTCGCTGTCGCGCTCAACGACCTGTGGCGGCTTGGCCTCGATCAGCGAGCCCTCGCCCGAGCTGGCCAGCTGGCCGAAAACAGGGTTGTTGGCGCGCCGACGGGCATCATGGACCAGTCCGCGTCACTGTTCGGCAGCCCGGACGCCGCAGTGTTCCTCGACTGCAGAACCCTCGTCTCCGAGATTGTTCCGCTCGGCTTCGACTCGGTCGACCTCGATCTGCTGATCATCGACACCAAGGTGAGCCATGCCCACTCGACCGGCGGCTACGCCTCTCGTCGGGCATCCTGCGAACGGGGTGCGCGCCTCATGGGCGTGTCATCCCTGCGTGACTTGACTCTGCACGATCTCGATCGGGCCGCCGTCGTGCTTGATGATGAGACTTTTCGCCGGGTGCGGCACATTGTGACTGAGAACCAGCGGGTGCTCGACACCGTGCAGACACTCCGCGAGCAGGGACCGACCCAGATTGGCGCATTGCTGGATGCCTCGCACCTATCGATGCGGGACGACTTCGAAATCTCGGTGCCCGAATTGGATCTCGCCGTCGAAACTGCCCGCGCAGCCGGCGCGATCGGCGCACGGATGACCGGGGGCGGCTTCGGCGGCGCCGCGATCGCCCTCACCCCTCGCGACGCTCTTCCGACCGTGATGGCCGCTGTCAGTGCCGCCTTCGCCAGCCGCGGCTATGCGGCGCCGGTCATGTTCGTGGTGCGGGCGGCGGGCGGGGCGCACCGCGAGCAGTAACCACCGGGGTGCTGCCACACCGGGGAATCCGCGCGGTGTCTGGCGCACGGTTACAGCATTGTGACTGTCACATTCGGCGGCGGTCGGGGCATAATGAGGGTGGATCACAATTGTGACCGCTCACATCTCAGCGGGGTGTTGTCGTGTCGATTGAAGTACCCAAGGCGCGCGCGCCGAGCATCCGTGACGTTGCGCGCGTAGCAGGGGTCTCCTACCAGACCGTGTCTCGGGTGCTCAACGACCATCCGAGCATTCGGGATTCCACCAGAGCTCGCGTGGTGCAGGCTATGAAGGACCTGCACTACCGCCCGAACAGGGCTGCTCGAGACCTCTCGCGGGGGCGTTCGCGCACCATCGGGGTGCTATCCGCCTCGAGTGCCGAATACGGTCCGGCGAGCAGTATCGCGGCGATTCAGGATGCTGGTCGTGACGCCGGATACCTCGTCAATATTGCGAATATTGCCGGGGACAAACCCGAATCTATCCAGGGGGCTCTCGACCACCTGTTGAACCAGGGCGTTGAGGGCATTGTCGTGATCGCCCCGCAGGAACGTGTCTTCGCCGCTCTGCAGCGTTTGTCGATCGATGTGCCGTTCGTGACGCTGCAATCCGAGGGCAACCGCGGGAACCGCACGCTTTTCGTCGACCAGATAGCCGGGGCACGGCTGGCCACCCGCCACCTCATCGAACTGGGACACCGCCGCATCTTTCATCTGGCGGGCCCACAGAACTGGATCGAGGCCGAAGCCCGGATGCACGGGTTCCTGGAAGAGATGGGAGCCAGGGACGTTCCCACCACGGCCCCCATTCTCGGCGATTGGACCGCCAACTTCGGTTACCAGGTCGGGCGGGAACTGCTGCGAGTGCGCGACTTCACCGCGATATTCTCATCCAACGATCAAATGGCACTCGGGCTTATGCATGCCCTGCACGACGCCGGATTGAGCATCCCGGGCGACGTGAGCATCGTGGGCTTCGACGACATCCCGGAAGCTGCGCACTTTTGGCCGCCCCTGACGACAGTGCGGCAGGATTTTGCCGAGCTGGGACGCCGGTGCATCGCCGTCTTGCTGTCCGAGATTGCTGGAGAAGGCACCGTGCATCCCGACACCCTCGTTCCCGAGCTGATCGTGCGCTCGTCCACGGCGGCTCCGTCGTTTTGAAGCGGGGCTCGTGCATGGGCAGGTTTCGCGTTCAATTCTGGAGGAATATCTCCGTTACGGAAACGTAACCTTGCGTACTTGACACGCGAATCATGTCTACCGCTACTATGACAACTACGATGTGAACGGTCACATTTCGTGGAAGAGTCTCACCCGGCGCCGGCGACAAGTCGCCACTGTCGGATTGTCAGAGCACACCGCGACCTGGATCGAACACAGCACGGCCATCGACAAGGGAGTCACATTCGTGAGTAGTGAGCAGGTGTCCGCGCAGCTCGAATCGTATGTGATCGGCGTCGACTACGGCACCCTCTCCGGCCGGGCCGTTGTCGTGCGTGTGTCGGATGGCGTCGAATTGGGCTCCGCCGTTCTTGATTACCCGCACGCCGTGATGGACACGACGCTCACCGCGACCGCGACCGCGACCGCTTTGCCGCCCGAGTGGGCCCTGCAGGTACCCCAGGATTACGTCGCGGTGCTGAAAAGCGCCGTTCCCGCCGCGGTTCGAAATGCGGGAATCGACCCCACCCGTGTTATCGGCATCGGCACCGATTTCACGGCCTGCACGATGGTGCCGGTGATCAGTGACGGCACCCCGCTGTGCGAGTTGCCCGAATATGCGTCCCGCCCGCACGCCTACGTGAAGCTGTGGAAGCACCACGCGGCCCAATCGCAGGCTGACCGCATCAACGACCTTGCCTTCGAGCGCGACGAGAGCTGGCTGCCGCGTTACGGGGGCCTCATCTCGAGCGAGTGGGAATTCGCGAAGGGTCTGCAGCTGCTGGAGGAAGACCCCGAGCTGTACGCCCGCATGGACCACTGGGTCGAAGCGGCAGACTGGATTGTCTGGCAGCTGACCGGCGAGTATGTGCGCAATGCCTGCACGGCTGGTTACAAAGGAATCTTGCAGGATGGTGCGTACCCGAGCGAAGAGTTCCTGGGCGCATTGAATCCTGCTTTTGCCCGGTTTGCCGTGGACAAGGTGGCGCATCGGATTGGCCAGCTCGGCGCATCCGCTGGCACCCTGACGGCCGTGGCCGCCGCGTGGACCGGTCTGCCGGAAGGCATTGCGGTTGCCGTGGGCAATGTCGACGCGCACGTGACTGCCCCCGCAGCGCAGGCCGTGAATCCCGGCCAGATGGTCGCCATCATGGGCACCAGCACCTGCCACGTTATGAACTCTGACCGCCTCGCCGAGGTTCCCGGCATGTGCGGCGTCGTTGACGGCGGCATTGTCAGCGGGCTCTACGGCTACGAGGCCGGCCAGAGCGGCGTGGGGGACATTTTCGCCTGGTACGTGCGCACCCAGGTTCCCGCGCGATACCACGACGAGGCGGCCGCGGCCGGCCAGAGCGTGCACCAGTACCTGACCGACCTGGCCAAGGATCAGCCCGTCGGCGGGCACGGGCTTGTTGCACTCGACTGGCACAGCGGCAACCGATCGGTGCTGGTCGACCACGAACTTTCCGGACTGGTTGTGGGTACGACGCTCACGACCCGCACGGAAGAGGTCTATCGAGCCCTCCTGGAGGCGACGGCCTTTGGCACCCGCACCATTGTCGAGACGTTCCAGGATTCCGGCGTGCCGGTGACCGAGTTCATCGTGGCGGGCGGACTGCTCAAGAACGCGTTCCTGATGCAGACCTACAGCGATATCCTGCGCTTGCCGATCTCGACCATCGCAAGCGACCAGGGCCCGGCACTCGGCTCCGCGATCCACGCCGCCGTCGCGGCGGGGGCCTACCCCGACGTGCGCGCCGCTGGCGAGAAGATGGGCAAGCTCAATAAGAACGTGTACCTGCCGAACGAGGCGGCGGCATCCGCTTATGACCTGCTCTATGCGGAGTACACGCAGCTGCATGACTACTTCGGTCGTGGTGAGAACGATGTGATGCACCGGCTGAAGGCGTTGAAGCGTAGCGCTATTGCTGCTGCTGCAGCGGATGCCGTGGCCCCCGCAAGCCTGCCGGTGCTGTCATGAGCACCTTCGGGCCTCAGATCGAGGTTGCAATCGCCCGCGTGCGGGCCGACATCGCCCGGCTGCACGGTGAGCTGACCAGGAACGCCCTCGTCGTGTGGACGGGTGGCAATGTCTCTGGTCGGGTGCCCGGCGCCGACCTGTTCGTGATCAAGCCCAGCGGTGTTGACTACGCCGACCTTGCGCCCGAGAACATGATCCTGTGCGATTTCGACGGACAGGTCATTCCCGGCACCCCGGGAAGTGATCGGTCCCCCTCGAGTGACACCGCGGCCCACGCATACGTGTACCGGCACATGCCGGACGTCGGCGGCGTTGTGCACACGCACTCCACCTACGCCACGGCGTGGGCCGCGCGGAGCGAAGCGATTCCGTGCGTGATCACGGCGATGGCCGACGAATTCGGCGGCCCGGTGCCGGTGGGCCCGTTCGCCATTATCGGTGACGACTCCATCGGGCGGGGCATCGTGGAGACCCTGACCGGGCACCGCTCCCGCGCGGTGCTGATGGCGAACCACGGCCCGTTCACGATTGGCAAGGACGCCCGCGACGCGGTGAAGGCCGCTGTCATGGTCGAAGATGTCGCTCGCACCGTGCACCTGGCCCGTGCGGGTGGGCCGCTCGTTGCTATTCCGCAGCCGGCGGTTGATTCTCTGTTCGACCGGTACCAGAACGTCTACGGACAAGCGCCCCAAGGAGAACTTCAGTAATGGCTGCCCTCAACACCACCCTTGACCACGTCGAGGTCTGGTTCCTCACCGGAAGCCAGAACCTTTATGGCGAAGAGACCCTGCGCCAGGTGGCTGAGCAGAGCCAGGAAATCGCCCGGGCCCTCGATGCGTCGAGTGACGTCCCGGTGAAGATCGTCTGGAAGCCCGTGCTGACGGGCTCCGAGTCCATCCGCCGCGCCGCACTCGACGCGAACGCCGACGACTCCGTGATCGGCCTCATCGCCTGGATGCACACCTTCTCACCGGCGAAAATGTGGATTGCCGGCCTCGACGCCCTCACCAAGCCGCTGCTGCACCTGCACACCCAGGCGAATGTGGAACTGCCCTGGGCCGAGATTGACTTCGACTTCATGAACCTCAACCAGGCAGCCCACGGTGACCGGGAGTTCGGCTACATTCAGACGCGCCTCGGTGTAACCCGCAAGACCGTTGTCGGCCACGTGTCGAACCCGGCCGTGTCGGGCAGTATCGGATCCTGGACCCGTGCCGCTGCGGGCTGGGCCGCAAGCCGGAGCATGAAGCTTGCCCGGTTCGGCGACAACATGCGTTA
Organism: Cryobacterium sp. TMT1-62; assembly: GCF_004403145.1. Classification (NCBI taxonomy): domain Bacteria; kingdom Bacillati; phylum Actinomycetota; class Actinomycetes; order Micrococcales; family Microbacteriaceae; genus Cryobacterium; species Cryobacterium sp. TMT1-62. Next base: position 31,597 of record NZ_SOGZ01000020.1, read on the forward strand.
CGTGGCCGTGACCGAGGGTGATAAAACCGAGGCCGAGTTGCGCTTTGGAGTGCAGGTCAATACCTGGCCCGTCAACGAACTGGCCGAGGTCGTCGACTCCGTCTCCGACGCTGCGATCGACGTGCTCGTGGCCGAATATGCAGAGCTCTACGATGTGGCACCCGAGCTGCGCGTTGGCGGAGACCGCCATGCGTCGCTTCGCTACGGTGCCGCGCAGGAACTCGGCCTGCTGTCTTTTCTCGAAGAGGGTGGATTCGGCGCGTTCACGACGAGTTTCGAAGACCTGGGCGCGCTGCGACAACTGCCCGGGCTGGCCGTGCAACGCCTGATGGCGCAGGGTTACGGTTTCGGAGCGGAGGGCGACTGGAAGACCGCAGTGCTTGTGCGTGTCGCCAACGTTATGGGTGCTGGCCTGCCAGGCGGTGCCAGCCTGATGGAGGACTACACCTACGACCTCACGCCAGGGGCGGAACTCATCCTCGGGGCCCACATGCTCGAGGTGAACCCGGCACTTTCATCGGCCAGGGCGAGCCTGGAGATCCACCCGCTCGGTATCGGAGGCCGTGAAGACCCCGTGCGCCTGGTATTCACGGCGGATGCCGGGCCTGCCGTGGTCGTTGCCATGAGCGACATGCGCGACCGCTTCCGTCTGGTCGCGAACGTCGTCCAGGTTGTCGAGCCGACTCAGGCCCTCCCGAAGCTGCCCGTGGGGCGCGCCGTCTGGCGCCCCGAACCCGACTTCGCCACCTCCGCGGCCGCATGGCTGACCGCCGGCGCCGCCCACCACACCGTGATGTCGACATCCGTCGGTATCGAGGTGTTCCACGATTTCGCCGAGATCGCTCGCACTGAGCTTCTCGTGATCGATAAGACCACCACCCTGCGCGATTTTAGCCGCGAAGTGCGTTGGAATCAGTCCTACTACCGACTGGCGCAAGGCATGTAACCGTTCCACAATCCTGCAATTGCGCATCAATGACGATAAATCGAATGAAAGGTAACACAGTGAAAAAGAACGTAATCTTCGCCGTCGTGGCTGCGGGTGCCCTCGTGGTATCGATGGCAGCCTGCTCAGCGGGCGGCACCGGCAGCGGCACCGACGGAGGCGGCGATAAGGGACTCATCGGCGTGGCCATGCCGACCAAGAGCTCCGAGCGTTGGATCGCCGACGGTAACGCCGTCAAGAGCCAGCTCGAGGAACAGGGGTTCACCGTTGACCTCCAGTACGCCGAGGACGATATCCCGATGCAGGTCTCGCAGATCGAGAACATGATCACCAAGGGCGCGGAAGCCCTGATCGTGGCCTCGATCGACGGTACGACGCTCACCAGCGTGCTGCAGGATGCTGCTGATGCAGACATTCCTGTTATCGCCTACGACCGCCTCATTCGCGACACCGAGAACGTCAACTACTACGCGTCCTTCGACAACTTCAAGGTCGGACAGCAGCAGGCCTGGTCGGTTCTGAACGGCCTTGGCCTCGTCGAACTCGACGGTACTCCCATTGAGGGCGCGCCCGCCGGTCCGTTCAACCTGGAGCTGTTCGCCGGTTCGCTCGATGACAACAACGCGTTCTTCTTCTTCGACGGTGCCATGGATGTCTTTCAGCCGCTGATCGACGACGGCGTGCTCGTGGTCAAGAGCAACCAGACCGACATCGAGCAGGTTGCAACCCTGCGCTGGGCCGGAGAAGAAGCTCAGGCTCGCATGGAGGACCTTCTCACCGCTCAGTACTCGGACGGCACCGTGGTCAACGCAATCCTGTCCCCGTATGACGGTATTTCCCGTGGCATCATCTCGGCCCTCGAGGGGTCGGGCTACAGCGTCGGAGACGGCTGGCCCGTCATCTCCGGCCAGGACGCCGAGATCGACTCGGTGAAGGCGATTAACTCGGGTGAGCAGTACGGCACTATCTTCAAGGACACCCGCGAACTCGCCTCCGTCGCCGTGGACATGGCCGTCGCGTTGCTCAACGGCGACGAGCCCGAGGTCAATAACACCGAGGACTACGACAACGGAGTGAAGGTTGTTCCGTCGTTCCTGCTCGACTCGGCGATCGTGGTCAAAGACAACATCCCGGCCCTGCTCATCGACTCGGGCTACTGGACCGAAGCAGAAATCAACGGCTAGGTCCTTCCCGGTTTCACCGTTCCACACCACGCAGAACGGCCGGCGGGGAGTCAGCTGCTCCCCGCCGGCCGCTCAGCCGTTTCAATTCTCCGGCTGGCGATTTGTATATTTTCGCTCCAGACCGGTATTGCCCATTCAATAAAGGAATGAAGAAGGTGCTCACGTGACCACGAACATCCTTGAGATGCGCAGCATCACCAAGACGTTTCCCGGCGTAAAAGCGCTCTCCGAGGTGACGCTCGACGTCGGTCGCGGCGAGGTGCATGCCATCTGCGGCGAAAACGGTGCGGGAAAATCGACCCTGATGAAGGTGCTCAGCGGTGTCTACCCGCACGGTACCTACACGGGAGACATCGTCTTCGAGGACGAGATCGTCGAGTTCAAGAGCATCAGCGACTCCGAGGCCAAGGGGATCGTGATCATCCACCAGGAGCTCGCCCTCAGCCCCTACCTGTCCATTGCCGAGAATATCTTCCTGAACAACGAGCAACGAGGCGCATTGGGTCTCATTGACTGGAACAAAACCAACTTAGAGGCTGCGAAGCTTCTCGCGCGCGTGGGGTTGAGAGAAAACCCGACGACCCGCATCATGGACATCGGCGTCGGCAAGCAGCAGCTCGTCGAAATCGCCAAGGCACTCTCAAAGCGGGTGAAGCTCCTGATTCTGGATGAGCCAACGGCGGCGCTCAACGATGATGACTCGGACCACCTGCTCGACCTCATTCTGCATCTGAAGGGGCAGGGCATCACCTCGATCATCATTAGCCACAAACTCAACGAGATTAAGAAAGTCTCCGACTCCGTCACGATTATTCGAGACGGCCGGGCCATCGAAACCATAGCCAAGGTCGATGTCACCGAAGAGCGCATCATCAAAGACATGGTTGGTCGCGACCTCGAACACCGCTACCCGGATCACACGCCCGACATCGGGGCGGAGATACTTCGAGTGGAGGATTGGACCGCCTACCACCCGCAAGACACCACACGAATGATGGTAGACCACGTCAATATCAACGTGCGCGCCGGCGAGATCGTGGGAATCGCCGGACTCATGGGAGCGGGACGCACCGAATTCGCAATGAGCCTCTTCGGGCGTTCCTACGGCAGTCGCATCACCGGCAAAGTATTCAAGCACGGCACCGAGATCAAGACCCGTACCGTGACCGAAGCCATCGATAACGGCATCGCGTATGCGACCGAGGATCGCAAGACCTACGGCCTCAACCTGATTGAGGACATTAAGCGCAACGTATCGATGGCGGCGCTCCACCGGCTCGTGAAGAACGGCCTGGTGAACGACAACGAGGAGTATCAGGTCGCCAACGAATACCGCACCAGCATGAACATCAAGGCTCCAAACGTGCTCGTGAAGACCGGCAAGCTTTCCGGTGGCAATCAGCAAAAGGTGGTGCTGTCGAAGTGGATCTACTCAGATCCCGACGTGTTGATTCTCGACGAACCCACTCGCGGTATCGACGTCGGGGCGAAATACGAGATCTACACCATCATCAACAAACTTGCCGCGGCGGGCAAGGGCGTTATTGTCATCTCCTCGGAGTTGCCGGAACTGCTGGGAATCTGCGACCGAATCTACACTCTCGCCGAGGGCGCCATCACCGGGGAGTTCCCGATTGAAATCGCCACCCCGGAGACTCTCATCAAGCACATGACCATGGAAAAGGCCCGCTAGCGCCGGCGCTAGCGGATAAAGGAGAAATTCAATGAGTGATCAAAAAGCCACGCCGGCCGCGGGAGGCCTGGTCAATCCGAGTGAGAATAAGGCGGCATCCTGGCTCAGCCACGTGCTGGCCGACCTTGGGAAAAACGGTATATTCATCGCTCTGGTTCTAGTTGTGGTGCTGTTCACGGTTCTCACCGACGGTATCCTTCTGCGCCCGCAAAACATCTCGAACTTGATCGTGCAAAACGGGTACATTCTCGTTCTCGCGATCGGCATGGTGATGGTCATCGTCGCGGGCCACATCGACCTGTCGGTTGGATCGGTCGCGGCCTTCGTCGGAGCGTGCTCAGGCGTCTTTGCCGTGCAGTGGGGCCTGCCGTGGTGGCTCGCCATCGTCCTGTCTCTCGGCATCGGTGCCCTCGTGGGCGTCTGGCAAGGTTTCTGGATCGCCTACGTAGGCATTCCGGCTTTCATCGTGACGCTGGCCGGCATGCTCATCTTCCGTGGCCTCGCCCTGGTCGTGCTGGGAAACTCGAATATCGGCTCCTTCCCGGCCGAGTACCGTGCGCTCGGCAACGGATTTCTGACTGATGTGTTCGGCGAGTTCGACATCGACCCCCTCACCATCGGAGTTGGGGTGATCGCCGTGATCGCCGTGATCGTGCAGCAGGTGCGCACCCGTCGCGGCCGGGCCAAGTATGGCCAGGAGGTCGAGCCCTTCGTCTGGTTCGTGGCCAAGCTCGTGCTCATCACTGCGGCTCTGGGCTTCTTTGCGTACGCTTTAGCCAGCTACAAGGGAATCCCGGTCACCCTGATCGTGCTCGCCGTGCTCGTGCTGATCTACGGCGTAGTTATGAACCGCACGGTATTCGGTCGTCACATCTACGCGATTGGTGGCAACCGCCACGCTGCGGAACTCTCGGGTATCAAGAACCGCAAGGTGGATTTCTACCTGTTCGTGAACATGGGAATTCTCGCGGCCCTCGCGGGACTTATCTTCACCGCCCGCCTCAACCTGGCCGGGCCGAAAGCCGGTGACGGTTTCGAGCTCGAGGCCATCTCCGCTGCATTCATTGGTGGTGCGGCCGTACAGGGCGGCATCGGCACGGTGGGCGGCGCCATCATCGGAGGCTTGATCATTGGTGTGCTCAACAACGGCATGTCGATTCTCGGCATCGGTATTGAGTGGCAGCAGGCAGTGAAGGGCCTCGTGCTGCTTCTCGCCGTAGCCTTTGACGTCTACAACAAGCGCCGCTCCGGCGGTCGCTGACAGCAGTGCATTAGCCACGTCACACACAGGACAGGCCGGAACGCGCGAGCGTTCCGGCCTGTCCTGTGTCACACCGATTAGTCGCGGGAAAACGCCGCAGCTCGTTGGATCTGGTCGGGGGTCGGTCGAATGCCCGTGTAGAGAACGAACTGCTCCTCCGCCTGTAGCGCCACGACTTCGGCGCCGGTGATGACGGGCTTGCCGGCCGCTCGGGCAGCGCGAATGAGCTGCGTTTCCGAGGGGGAGGCGACGACATCGAAGACCACGAGCGCAGCCGCAATGGTTTCGGTACGAAAGGACAAGCGCGCTTCATCGGGCGCCATTCCCTGCGGGGTGACGTTGATTAGGAGGTCAGCTGTCAGAGCGCCGACGCGTGGTGCCCAGGCGTAGCCGTAGAGAGCGGCGAGAGCTGGTCCGGTGACTTCGTTGCGCGCGACGATCGTACCGCTCTGAAATCCCGCGTCGCGTAGCGCGGCCGTGACGGCCTTGGCCATGCCGCCGCTGCCGCGAACCAGAACCGAAAGCTCGGGGGAGATGTCATGCTGGGCGAGTAACCGGCGAACAGCGGTGTAGTCGGTGTTGTAGGCACGCAGTCGACCATTGTCGTTCACGATGGTGTTCACCGAGTCGATCGCGAGCGCCGAGGCATCCATCTCGTCGACGAGAGCAATTACGTCTTCCTTGTACGGCATCGACACCGCACAACCGCGGATGCCCAGCCCTCGAACGCCTGCGATAGCATCGGCGAGATCGACCGGGGCGAACGCCTTGTAAATGTAGTTGAGACCGACTTCCTCGTAGAGATAATTGTGGAACCGAGTACCGATATTGCTGGGCCGCGCCGACAGCGAGATGCACAGGGTCATGTCTCTATTAAGAATGGGCATGGATATAGTGTGGCGGGTATCGGCGATGGGACCGGCCGGGCGATGTCCGATATTCTCCCGTCAATGCCCATGGTGGGCTCGTGGCCGACACCGCCGCGACACGCCGCCCGCAATTCCACAGGCAAATTCAGTGCCGTCGGCTGCCCTGTGAATAACTGCCTCGGACACCGCGGAATTCGGGCGGTTTCGAGCCGGGGGACTGTGCGTAACATGTGGAATGTCGGTGGATAACTACATAATTGTAATTACTGCATGTAGTGGCTCTATCGAACTCGGATCACAAGATGTAGTATTGGAACTCTAGTCAGGCCCTACGGCTTGGCGCCAAACTTGCTCACCGTGCTTCCTGGTTGACGGCGGAATATTCTCGCCAACCGCAAGGTTCTATAGAACATACTTGCGAAGCAGGCCGAACAGATTTACCCTTGAACTGCCAATAAGAAAGGCCATAACCATGGCAATCACCGTTTACACGAAGCCCTCCTGCGTGCAGTGCACGGCCACCTACCGTGCCCTCGACAACAAGGGCATCGAGTATGAAGTGCTCGACCTCTCGGTCGATGAAAATGCCCTGGAGGCCGTCAAGGCCCTCGGCTACCTGCAGGCGCCCGTCGTGATCACCGACGAAGAGCACTGGTCGGGTTTTCGTCCCGACAAGATCAACGCACTCGCCGCTCGCCTCGCGTAGTTCACTCCGCCCCAGCACCCAGCACCCAGCACCCATCCGGCCGCACTCGCCCGGATGCCTGGCCCAATCAGAATCGCTAACTGTAGATGACTGACATCGTGTACTTTTCGAGCACGTCGGGCAACACCCGTCGGTTCGTCGAAAAGCTCGGTCGGCCGGCGGCGCGCATACCTCTCCATGCGCGCGAGGAACCACTCGTCGCCGAGGAGCCGTTCGTGCTCTGCGTGCCCACCTATGGTGGCGGCAGCGAGGGCGGGGCCGTGCCCAAGCAGGTCATCAAGTTTTTGAACAACGAGACCAATCGGTCGTTGATCCGCGGCGTCATCGGTGCCGGCAACATGAATTTTGGTACGGCCTACTGCCTGGCCGGCGACATCATCGCCGCCAAGTGCAAGGTGCCGCACCTCTATCGCTTTGAAGTATTTGGAACTCCGGATGATGTGCGCATCGTTCACGACGGATTGGAAGAATTTTGGAAGCAACAGCCGTGAAGACCATGGCTCACCCGGCTCCCGGCCTGGCGATGGATTATCACTCCCTCAACGCCATGCTCAACCTGTACGGCCCGAACGGGGAAATCCAGTTCGAGAAGGACCGCGAGGCTGCGCGGGAGTTCTTCCTGCAGCACGTCAACCAGAACACGGTGTTCTTCCACACGTTGCGCGAACGCCTCGACTACCTCGTCGAGAAGGAATACTACGAGCAGGCCGTGCTCGACCAGTACTCGTTCGAGTTCATCACCGACCTCAACAAGCTGGCGTACTCGAAGAAATTCCGCTTCCAGACCTTTCTCGGCGCGTTCAAGTACTACACCTCGTACACGCTGAAGACGTTTGACGGAAAACGGTACCTCGAGCGTTTCGAAGACCGAGTCGTGATGACCGCGCTGGGCCTCGCTCAGGGTGACGAGCAGCTCGCGATCTCCCTCGTCGAGGAGATCATCGCCGGGCGTTTCCAACCGGCCACCCCCACCTTCCTGAACTCTGGGAAGGCGCAGCGCGGGGAGCTCGTCTCCTGCTTCCTGCTCCGTATCGAAGACAACATGGAGTCGATCTCCCGCGGCATCAACTCGTCGCTGCAGCTGTCGAAGCGGGGCGGCGGCGTCGCGTTGCTGCTCAGCAACATCCGTGAGTCCGGTGCACCGATCAAGCAGATCGAGAACCAGTCCAGCGGCATCATCCCGGTGATGAAGCTGCTCGAAGACTCCTTCAGCTACGCCAACCAGCTCGGTGCCCGTCAGGGTGCCGGCGCGGTCTACCTGCACGCGCACCACCCCGACATCATGCGCTTCCTCGATACCAAGCGTGAGAACGCCGACGAGAAGGTGCGCATCAAGACGCTGTCCCTCGGCGTGGTCGTGCCCGACATCACGTTCGAGCTGGCGAAGAAAGACGAGGACATGTACCTGTTCTCGCCCTACGACGTCGAGCGCGTCTACGGGGTGCCGTTCGCCGACATCTCCGTCAGCGAGAAGTACCACGAGATGGTTGACGACCCGCGCATCAAGAAGTCCAAGATGAAAGCCCGCGACTTCTTCCAGACGCTCGCCGAGATCCAGTTCGAGTCCGGCTACCCGTACATCATGTTCGAGGACACCGTCAACGCGGCGAACCCGATCAAGGGTCGCGTCAACATGTCGAACCTCTGCTCGGAGATCCTCCAGGTCAATACCCCGACCACCTACAACGAGGACCTGTCGTACGACCAGATCGGCAAGGACATCTCCTGCAACCTCGGGTCGATGAACATCGCCCTGTCCATGGACTCGCCCGACTTCGGCAAGACCGTCGAGACCGCCATCCGCGGCCTCAGCTCGGTGTCGGAGCAGAGCCACATCTCCTCCGTGCGCTCGATCGAAGACGGCAATGACAAGTCGCACGCCATCGGCCTGGGCCAGATGAACCTGCACGGTTACCTCGCCCGGGAGCGTATCTACTACGGCAGCGAAGAGGGCATCGACTTCACCAACATCTACTTCTACACGGTGCTGTTCCACGCCCTCCGCGCCTCGAACAAGTTGGCCATCGAGCGCGGCAATGCGTTCGTCGGCTTCGAGGAATCCACCTACGCCTCCGGCACGTTCTTCGACAAGTACACCGACCAGATCTGGGAGCCGGCCACCGCGCGCGGCGCCGAGCTGTTCGCGCAGGCCGACGTGCACATTCCCACGCAGGCAGAGTGGGCCGAGCTCAAGGCATCCGTTGTGGAGCACGGCATCTACAACCAGAACCTGCAGGCCGTGCCGCCGACCGGGTCGATCTCCTACATCAACAACTCGACCGCATCGATCCACCCGATCGCGTCGAAGATCGAGATCCGCAAGGAAGGCAAGCTCGGCCGCGTCTACTACCCGGCGCCGTTCATGACGAACGACAACACCGGGTTCTACCAGGATGCCTACGAGATCGGCTACGAGAAGGTTATCGACACCTACGCCGCTGCCACGCAGCACGTCGACCAGGGCCTGTCGCTGACGCTGTTCTTCAAGGACACCGCCACCACCCGCGACATCAACCGCGCGCAGATCTACGCGTGGAAAAAGGGCATCAAGACCATCTACTACATCCGTCTGCGCCAGATGGCCCTCGAGGGCACCGAGGTCGAGGGTTGTGTTTCCTGCGCTCTCTGAGTGAGTTTGCCCCGAGCTCCCCGAACCCGAGCTCTCCGAACGCTGAATCGCCTATGCACCGCCGACTAAGGAACAACCAATGATTGACAAGCTCAAGCTCGTCTCCCACGTTGACGCGATCAACTGGAACAAGATCGAAGACGAAAAAGACGTCGAGGTCTGGAACCGCCTCACGAACAACTTCTGGCTGCCGGAGAAGGTCCCGCTGTCAAACGACGTGCAGTCCTGGGCCACGCTCACCCCGGCGGAGCAGCAGCTCACCCTGCGCGTGTTCACGGGGCTGACCCTGCTCGACACGATCCAGGGCACTGTGGGTGCCGTGTCGCTGATTCCGGATGCGATCACGCCCCACGAAGAGGCCGTCTACACGAACATCGCATTCATGGAGTCCGTGCACGCCAAGAGCTACTCTTCGATCTTCTCGACCCTCGCGTCGACGAAGGAGATCGACGAGGCGTTCCGCTGGTCGACGGAGAACGTCAACCTGCAGCGCAAGGCCGAGATCGTGATGAAGTACTACCAGGGCGACGACCCGCTCAAGCGCAAGGTCGCCTCGGTTCTGCTCGAGTCGTTCCTGTTCTACTCGGGCTTCTACCTGCCGATGTACTTCTCGAGCCGCGCCCGCCTCACCAACACGGCCGACCTCATCCGTTTGATCATCCGGGACGAAGCTGTACACGGTTACTACATCGGTTACAAGTTCCAGAAGGGGCTCGAGGCGTCGTCGCAGGAGCGCCGCGATGAGATCAAGGATTACACCTTCAATCTCATGTTCGAGCTTTACGAGAACGAGATCCAGTACACGCAGGACCTCTATGACGAGCACGGCCTGACCGAGGACGTCAAGAAATTCCTGCACTACAACGCCAACAAGGCGCTGATGAACCTCGGCTACGAGGCCATGTTCCCGAAGACCGTCACCGACGTGAACCCGGCCATCCTGGCCGCGCTCTCGCCGAACGCCGACGAGAACCACGACTTCTTCTCCGGGTCGGGCTCCTCCTACGTCATCGGCAAGGCCGTCAACACGGAAGACGCCGACTGGGACTTCTAGTCCCGATCGTGTGACCGCACCGCCGACGTCGACAGTTCCGGTCGAGGTCGCCCGCTATGCCGGGCGAACTCGACCGGAACTGTCTGTTTCGACGGGGTGCGGGCCGGCCACCTACTCCGTGGCCGCCGCCGGCGCGGGGTCGTCGCCCCGGGACCAGGCGATCGCGACCAGCCGACGCAGAACACCGAGGTCGATGTCGTCGAGCTTCTTCACGTAGACGCACCCCGCCCCCTCCGTGTACGCGCCGAGCCGCGGGAGGAGCGCGGCGCCCTCGGGGAGGTCTTTGAGCCCGTAGATCGACAGTTGCGCCTTGCGCGGAGAGAACCCCGTCTTCGGCCAGTCTCCGCGGGTGCGCGGGTTCGCGGGCGACACGTAGCGGTAGCTGCCGTAGCCCACGATCGATGGACCCCACAGGACAGGGTCGGCGCCCGTCACCTCGCGGAAGAGCGCGTCGAGGGCCTTGCCGTCCGCGCGGCGGCGGGCGGGCGTCGCGGCATCCAGGAAGTCCTCGACGGAGGCATCCGTCGGCTGCGTCTTGATTTCGGCCATGGCGCCATTATGGCGCGGGCACCCCTGACCGGGCATGTGTGCCGAGGTTCTGACGCGTTTAGGGATTCAAACGGTCCTGGGACCATGCGTTTAGCTGTTTGAACGCCCCCGCCGTTCCCGAGGATCCGGCGCAGACATACCTTCGTGGGAGGGATGGCCCACCCGAGGGTTTTCCCGCCGAGCGCAGGGGCAGCCACCATGAAACGAATATTGAAGCGAACGGGTATCGCAACGACGATCACCGCCATCACGGCGGTGAGCGTCCTGGCCTTCGGTGGGGTTGCCTACGCGGACATCATTCAGGACAGCATCGAGGGTTCGGCCAGTGTCACCCTCGTTGCGGGATCGGAAACGGCCGGAAGCGCCACGATGAGGCTCAACGCCAACGGCAAGAGTGACGGCGACATCGGATGCAACATCGATGCGGGTGATAGCCCGCTGAAACTCACCGTGGTCGCACCCTCCGGCGTCACGGCCAGCCCCAACCCCGTGGTCATCACGAACTGCACCGACGATTTCCCGGTCAGTTTCACAGCGGGCACCGCTGCCCAGAGCGGTACCGTGACGGTCCTCATCCTGGCGCAGCCGGCCGGCGGCGGAGAATTCAAGAACCAGGTCGGTATCCCCATTAGCATCACCCAGCCGGTTCCGACGAACACCGCGCCTTCGGTCTCGGTCAACGGGGTGAGCAACGGGGCCAGCTATGAAATCGGTACCGTGCCGACCGCCACCTGCCTGGTGGTCGACGCCGAAGACGTCAACCCCACGGCCGCCTCCGTGACCACCGGGGCGCTGTCGAATGGCCTCGGCACCCAGACCACGACCTGCGACTACACCGACGCCGGCGGGCTCAACGCCCCAACGGCGACGGTGACCTACACGGTCGTCGACACGGTCGACCCGACCATCGGGTACACGCTCAACCCGGTAGACCCCGACGGTACCAATGGCTGGTACACGACGGACTCGGGCGTCCTGGTCCACTTCGCGTGTGAAGACGTCGGAGGATCCGGCATCGCCACGTGCCCGGCCGACGTGATCCTGATGGACGGTGCGGACCAGTCGGTGACGGGTACCGCGACCGATAATGCCGGTAATACCGCGTCCGTGACAGTGTCCGGGATCACCGTCGACACCGTCGACCCGACGATTTCGTACACGCTCGACCCGGCCGACGCGAACGCCAACGGCTGGTACACGAGCTTCGTCACAGTCGACTTCACCTGCACGGATGTCGGCGGGTCCGGCATCGCCGCCTGCCCGGCCGACAT